>JBAZRU010000354.1:0-7227 GCA_041662805.1 Candidatus Hydrogenedentales bacterium
GTCGGGGGGTGGGATCAGACCCGCGGCTATACGTGGTGGCAGGAGCCCGGCTACCGCACCATGAGCCAATTCTTTCGATTTGGAGAAGCGCTGGTCTATCCGTTCTACAGTTCCGTTCATGGACTCTGGGACGGTTTGTACTCGACCTTCTGGCTTGACGGCTATGACGGCTGCGCCGAGATCGCAGGCATCCCGTACTGGAATGTAGGTTTTCTCATGTCCACGGTATGGCTTTCGCTGCTCCCGACCGCGGCCCTGATCCTCGGAGCCGTGGCGGCGTTGGTCAGGCCCGTGAAATCCGCGCGAGAGGGTCAGCTCTTTGCATTCTTGTGTTTGGCCGCATACCTGCTTGCCGTCGTGATGATGATGCTCGAAGTTCCGTCGTATAGCACCTTGAAAGGAAGCTACTTGTTGGGCATCCTGTGCTGCCTGGCAATCCTTGGAGCCCAGGGATTCGACCTGCTGACGCGGAACACGATTGGCCGTGGTGTGGTGTACGGCGGGATGGCGTGCTGGGCTTTCGCGGTGTACGCGGGGTACTTCATCATTTGGACATAAACTCAACATCGGATCCGGCCCGCTACCCAATTCGCGCGTTCCGAAATGTGTGTGGGTCCAGCTCATGAGCCACGATCCGTCGCCCGGCGCGAAAAGCAACAAGGCCTCCGGCAAGGAGAGCCAGAAGGCCTTCCTGCTCTATTGCGTGGCCTTCGTTGCGCTCCTGTTGGTTGTTGTTATGGCCAACGGGGGAAGCAGCCTGCATGGCCGAGTCCAGCATTGGGAGTATCTGCGAGTCTCGATTCAGAGCATGGACCCTGCCCGGCAGGTATTGGACGACGAAGCAGAGGACACGGCATTGATCGAGGACTTGCTGCTTCCCTCGCCCGATCGCCACGAACGTGCTCGCGCATACTACAACAATTGGCGCGCAGGCAAGGATTGGAAGGTCACCGTTGAGGGCAAGAAAGTGTCTGAAGGACTCGCCGATGGAATGGTGAATCTGTACTTCGAAATGACGCGCGGTAACCAAGTAGAGGTATATTGGGAACGTAGCGTCTGGGTTAAGCAGTCAGGAATGTGGTATCTGAAGGAATCCAAAGAAGTCCTGGAGACGAAAGCCGAGGTTCCGAAATCGGAGCTCGTGCTTCCGTAAGGAGCGCATCTACTTTCTTCCTTCCATGTCGTCCACCCTACGCGACCGCAAGACGCAGTGGAGTCTCGCGTGTGTTGAGTTTCAGCATATCTTCGGAAGACCTTCCAGATTTGCACGTGCGCGCCATCCTTCACCCAGGGTCTTCGGTCCAAACGTGTCATAACACTTCTTCAAAGTTCTTGCGCCGCAAGAAAGTTTCTTCTTGCACCGCAAGAATTCTCCCCCTCCAGGGTGCTTTCCAAGCATTGCCGAAGCTGGGCAATTCCCGGCAAGTCATTGATCGCTCAACACTTGAGTTCGGAGAGGACACACCGGCATAGACATTGCTCCTGTCTTCCATGCGCGCGGGATGTTAGTGCTGCCGCGCGGAAGCGGGGGCTATGCCAACAAGAATCTTGTACTTGGATTTGGAACCGGACGAGGCGAGCCGGCGCATGCGGGAGTCTATCTCCGCGTCAGCCGGTCCTGGCCTTCAATTCGAGTCCTTTTCTTCCGATGACGCCCTGGTCGAAGGGTTACTCGGTCCCTTGGCGGAAGTCACGCTTCTTGTCATTCGCGTCCGCGATTGCGACCATCTCGCGCAGCTAGCACTTCACAGCACGCTTATTCGAGGCACGCGGCTGGTAGTCGTGTTACCGGAGATGGAGCATGCGCTCATTTCACTTGCGCACGTTCTTCATCCGAGTCTCGTGCTAAGTGTCGAAGACGACTTTTGCGAAGTTGCGGCGATGGTTGCGAAGCTCGGTCAATCGGCATTGACCAGCGAAGCGCGGCCAGCAGCCCATGTCCAGCTATCCAAATAGGAACGAGCACCGATTCGGAAGACGAAGAAGTCGGAAAACAAGGACTCCAATTGAGATTAGAAGCAGTACAGTCCGAACAGCGATAGAGACTGTATCGCACCGAAAAGGAGAGAAACGCAATGGCTGGATTGACGCAAGCGATGAACCAGGCCGTGCAGTCCATGGCCAACCGGGCGGGGAAATACCTGACGTTTCGTCTGGGCGAGGAGGAGTACGGCATTGAGATCCTTCACGTGCAGGAAATCATGGGAATCATCCCGGTTACTCACGTTCCGCGTACGCCTGCCTTTGTGCGCGGAGTTCTCAATCTGCGTGGCAAGGTCATACCTGTGATTGACCTTCGTCTCAAATTCGCCATGCCGAGCAAGGAGGAGACGGAGAAGACTTGCATCATCGTGGCCCAGGTGATGGGGACATCGGGCACGGTCACCATGGGATTCATCGTGGACGAGGTGTCCGAAGTGCTGGATATCCCAGGCCAGGATATCGAGGATGCCCCGAGCTTCGGCGGTGGCTTGGACACGGCATACATTCTCGGCATGGCGAAGACGAAAGGGAGCGTGAAGATCCTCATAGATATTGACCGAGTTCTTGCAACGGAGGACATCGCAGCAATCAACGAGTCAACTTGAACCTCCTCAGGGGTGTGGACGAAGAACATCCAAATGAGAAGGACGTGCTTTCCGGCGCAGTTCCGAATCGCCGGTTCGGAACTGCGCCGGAAAGCTGCAAATTAATCCAAGCAGTAGCCGAATTACCGCAGTTGGAGTAAACCAAACGTGAGCACGAAAAGGCCTGTCGGCGCGACGCGAGTCCCCGTCACTCGGATGACGATGCTACTCGTGGCGGCTATGGCGGTATTACTAGCCTTGGGCTGGTGGGCCGGCGTTCTGCGTGCAGCCGACATGGACGCCAAGCTGCGGGATGACTTGCTCCGGCGGTCGATCAGCGTTGCACAGGCGTTGAACCCCGAGTTGGTTAATCAATGCACCTTCACGCCGGCAGACAAGGGAACGCCGGCATACGACCAGATCCGCGAGCAGATGATTGCCTTTGGCAAGACGATGCGCACACGCGGCATCTACAGCATGGCCCTCCGCGACGGGAAGATCTACTTCGGTCCGGAAAACTATCCGGAAGGCGATTCGATGGCGAGCCCTCCCGGCACGTTGTATCAGCAACCGTCCCCTGGATGTCTTGAGGTATTCAGGAACAGACGCCCTATTACAGACGGGCCTTTTCAGGATGAATATGGGACTTTCGTTTCGGCATATGTTCCCATACTCGACACGCACGGCGACGAGGTGCTCGCAGTAATCGGCGTGGATATTCTGGCCAAGGACTGGAATGCCAGCCTGCGCGCGGCGCGCAGGGACCCTCTCTTCATTTCGCTCGTGCTGGCCCTGATCCTTATGGGCGGGGGGATAGCGGTGCGTTGGCGAAACCAGCATGCCGGTACGGACACACTCAAGCTGCGGACATGGATACTCGGACCCACGGCGCTTGCATTGCTCGGGGGAGGGCTGCTCACTGGAATCTATGAATACCGGTACTTCCGGGGTGACTCCTACAGGGACATGCAGTCGCTATCAAACCGTGTGCATGGCGCTTGGAATAGCTGCGTCGCCGCGGAAATACAGCTTCTGAGGACCCAGATTGATCGCATCACCGAAGACCCCGCGCTGATGGAGGCGTGGCATAAGCGGGACCGGGCCGCGCTGGCGGTAGTGGCAGAGCCTCTGTTGGAGCGTTTGAAACAGGCGTACGGAATCAGCCATCTGCAGTTCATGGAATCGGACCGAAGATCCTTTCTGCGAGCGGATCGACCCGAAGCCAGGGGTGACCTCATCGATAGACACACGTTATGCGCCGCGCAGCGCACGGGCGCGGACTCCTGGGGAGTTGAACCCGGCGAAGTTGGGTTCTTTACCCTTCGCTATGTGAGGGCCTTGAAGTCCGAGGGTGATAAGCCCGGCTTCCTGGAAGTGGGAATCGAACTTGATCATCTTGTCCAGAAACTAAGCGGGGAGCTGAATCTCAATCTGATTACCCTTATCCGGAAAGAACGTACCACGAAGGAGACTTTCGAGGCCGGGCGCGAGGCATTCGGATACTCAGGGCAGTGGGAAACGTACCCGGATTACGTGGTCGCGAATCAAACGCTCGCCACAATTCCGCGTGAGGTGGAACACTGGCTTACATCCGCTCCCAAGGGGGCGGCGGAAAGCCACGTGTTGCGAATTCCCTGGTATGAGTTGACTTCAAGCCACAGTGTGGTCCAACTGGCCGACGCAGGTGGCGATGACATGGCCGAAATTGTCGTCGTGCGCGACACTACAGCCGAAGGCAGCTCAAACCAAGGTGACCTTGTCTTGAGTATGGCCTTGATGGCCTCGCTCTCCGGGGGGGTCCTCATGATGCTTTGGACCATCATCGGTTCGGCGCAACGTCAGCTCGACGGTGCCTTCTCCAAGAACAGCGAGAGCGAAGCCCGCCTTCGAGCCATCACGGATTCGGCCCATGACGCAATTGTGATGATGGATAACGCCGGTCGAGTGTCTTACTGGAACCCCGCCGCCGAGCGCACGTTTGGGTACACGAGAGAGGAGATTATCGGGAGAGATCTACACACGTTGATAGCTCCCGAGCGCTATCACGAGGCGCATGCCGCGGCCTTCGCAGTGTACAGACAGTCGGGGCAGGGTGCGGCAGTCGGCAAGACACTCGAGCTGGGGGCGCTACGAAAAGACGGCTCGGAATTAACCGTCGAGCTTTCGCTCAGCGCAATTCAACTGGACGACGGCTGGAATGCCATCGGTGTCATGCGGGATGTCAGTGAACGGAAGCGGGTGGAGCACGAATTGCGTAAGCTATCGCAGGCCGTGCATCAGAGTCCTGCGTCCATTGTCATCACGGATCTCTCCGGAGCCATCGAGTATGTGAATCCGAAGTTCATCGAAGTAACGGGATACTCTGCCGAAGAAGCTCTCGGACAGAACCCGCGTGTCCTGAAATCCGGCGACAAGAGTCCTGATGATTACGCGGAGCTTTGGGAGTGCGTCACGTCGGGAAAGGAATGGCGCGGCGAATTCCACAACAAGAGAAGGAACGGCGAACTCTATTGGGAGAGCGCGTCGATTTCCCCGATCCGGGACACGGAAGGACGAATCAGTCACTTTCTTGCCGTGAAAGAGGATATCACCGAGCGCAAGCGGGCCGAAGCGGAATTGCAGGCAAAGAAAGAAGAGCTGGACCGCTACTTCACTTCGAGCCTTGACCTGTTGTGCATCGCTAGCACCACGGGCCGGTTTATCCGTCTGAACCCCGAATGGGAAAAGGTGCTGGGGTACTCGGTTGCGGAGCTGGAAGGAAGAGCGTTCCTTGACCTTGTCCATCCGGACGATATGGCGAGCACAATTGATATACTGTCTCGACTCGACGCCCAGCAGGAGGTGTCGAACTTCGAGAACCGATATCGGTGCAAGGACGGTTCCTATCGCTGGATAGAATGGCGCTCCAAACCGCAAGGGATGACAGTCTACGCCGTCGCGCGCGACATCACGGTCCGCAAACTCGCGGAAAAGGAACTGAAACGAAATGAAGCCCGCCTCAGTTGTCTGAACAAGATTCTTCAGTATCAGGCTGATAACGAGCAGGACTTCCTCGACTTCGCTTTAAGCGAAGCGCTCACCCTTACCGAGAGCAAGATCGGCTACATCTATCATTACGATGAACAGAGCAAGGAGTTCGAACTCAATACGTGGTCGAAAGAGGTGATGAAGGAATGCAGGATTCTCGAGCCTAGGACCGCGTATGAACTAGAGAAGTCCGGCCTATGGGGAGAGGCCGTGCGCCAACGCAAGCCGATTGTCTCCAACGATTTTTCCGCGTCCGATCCTCTGAAGAAGGGATATCCAAAAGGCCATGCCCCTCTTCACCGCTTCATGACGATTCCCGTCATCGTTGCAGACCGAATCGTCGCCGTAGTGGGTGTGAGCAACAAGGAAGTGGACTACGACGACATGGACGTGCTGCAATTGACGATGCTGATGGATGCAACGTGGAAAGCCGTGGTCAACAAGCAAATAGCCGCGGAGCTGGTCGCAAGCAATCATCAGTTGACGGAGGCCATAGCGTATGCCAACGAACTGGGGGAGCAGGCGAGAATGGCAAACGCGGCGAAGAGCGAGTTCCTAGCGAACATGAGCCACGAGATTCGCACGCCCATGAATGGCGTGATAGGAATGACGGGCCTGTTGCTGGACACGGAACTGGATTCCGATCAGCGTCAGTACGCGCAAATCGTGCGCACGAGCGGCGAAGCCTTGCTGAGCCTGATCAACGATATCCTCGACTTCTCCAAGATTGAGGCCCGGAAGCTCGAATTGGAGGCCTTGGATTTCGACCTGCGCGTGACTCTGGAAGATACCGCGGAAATGCTGGCGATAAAGGCCCAAGAGAAGGGACTGGATCTGGTGTGCTTCATCGATCCCAAGGTCCCTGTCTTCTTGAAGGGCGACCCGGGCCGTTTGCGGCAGATCGTAGTGAATCTGGGTGGCAACGCAGTCAAGTTCACGCACGACGGCGGGGTTACGATTCGTGCGACTCTCGAAGCGGAAGACGAGCGGTTTGCGACAATTCGATTTGCGGTAACCGATACGGGCATCGGCATCCCGCAAGACAAGCGGAGCAGTCTCTTCTCGTCGTTCACCCAGGTAGACGGTTCCACCACGCGAAAATACGGTGGGACGGGACTGGGGCTGGCCATTTCGAAGCAGTTGGCCGTGCTGATGGGGGGAGACATCGGCCTTGAGAGTGAGCCGGGTAAGGGCTCGACCTTCTGGTTCACGGCCGTCTTTGAGAAGCATCCCGCAGGTCACCTGATTGAACCGATACCGTACACGAACCTTGCCGGGGTGCGGGTGTTGGTGGTGGACGACCATGAGACCAATCGCCTGTTGGTAACGACCCTGCTCAAGAGCTGGGGATGCCGCTTCGCCGAAGCGGAGAACGGTAAGAACGCGCTCGCGCTGCTCGGGGATGCCGCCCGTGACGGGGATCCGTATCGCGTCGTGCTGTTGGATATGCAGATGCCGGAAATGGATGGCGCGGAATTGGGGAGACGGGTCAAAGAAGATCCTCTGACCAGGGAGAGTCTGCTCGTCATGATGACCTCACTCGCGGAACGCGGCGACGCGGCGCGACTCAGATCACTGGGATTTGCCGGATATCTCACCAAGCCATTGCGGCAATCGCACCTTCGCGAGACGC
>JBAZRU010000355.1:0-5420 GCA_041662805.1 Candidatus Hydrogenedentales bacterium
ATTGCCCAAACCCGGATCAAACGCCCCCGTGAGCCAGCCTGCGTCGATACAGAAATACTCCACGCCGAGGCCAGCTGCGGCGTCGGCTTGCTGCCGTAACATGGCATCACTGATCTGATTGTTGAACGTGAACCAACTGTTCCAGGAAACCGGTGGCAGGAGCTTCTTGCCGCCAAGTCTGGCGACGTACTCGTTGCCGATGATGCGGCGCAGTGCGTTACATCCAGCTTGGGAAGTGCCCTGGTAGTCGCCCAGAAGAACGCTTGGCGAGACGATGCGATCGCCTGCCGGAAGCGCGATGCTGACGCCCGGCATGCCCACCGTAAGGCGAACGGCGTCTTGACCGGACACGGGGCGAAAGTTGGCCTCCCACTGTCCGGACCAGCCGACTCCCATGTACTTCCCCTCGTTCGATTCCTTGTTGTGGAGCACCCAGAAGGGGAGGTTCTTGTTCGACGAGCGTCCTTCGCCCGCCGAAAGCGATACGGGCCTTTCGAGAGAGGACTCGGAAACCACGAATCCCGGCGGCGTGCCATCGACCGGACCCGTCAAGCCTCCCGTGCTGCTGATCAACTGTACCTGGCTTGCATTCTCAATCACCAGATCGAGGGCGGCTACGTCAGTAAGAGGTTTGGTTGGTTCCGTGCCTGGGTTCTCGAAAACCCAGCGACATTCGGCCGCCGTCTTGCCGGCGATATGCTCGACGCGCCACGTCGCCAGCAGCCCGCCGCCCGGTTCCCTCCAGGTGGTTTCCTCGACCTGTCGCCCCTCGGGCGACAGCGTCGATGCATCGGTGTGCTCCCACGCAGGCAGGATTGCCTGCGAGGATTGCCCGCCGTATACGAACGAACCCGGAATCTCGGCCAGCGCAATATTCGATTGGACGAAGGCAAAGATAAGGTACAACGACATGACTGTGCGTGTTCGGGTAGATGGCATTCTAAACCTTGTTTCTCGCTTGGACGATTGATATTTGCGTGAATCTGGATGAGCGCACCGTGTGCACGCGTCAGTCATGATCGGGATAGGAGGTCTTGAGCCTACTCTACTTTTCGCCCTCGCGACTCGGCAATCTTGTCTCCGTGAAAACGATCCGGCATGAGGGAATTGAACGCTTCTACCGGCCAATATCGCAGCCGTTCGATTCCTTCAGGTACTTCCTGCTCGAACTGCACATAGGCCTGAACCTTCCCCTTCACGGAATACGAAACTGGCCCGCCGTCCGGTCTGGCCTCGCAACCGAATTGCTGGCCTCCGCTGCCGAAAACCTTGCACCCGACTAGAATCGTGTCTTCCAAATCCACGTGGAGCAGAGAACCCTTCAGCGTATGGTAAATGATGCCTGTGGAAGGCTGGCCGCGGGGCTGCGAGAAGTTCAACGAGAACAGCCGACAGTCCTTCAATTTCACCTTGGTGTAGCCGTCGTACCCTGGATTACCCGCCTGCAGGGCGTTATCCGGGCCGGCAATGGTACAATCCTCAAATACAGCGTCATAGCAATCTCGCTTTTCCGGGTTTTCGGCGCGCACATACACCCCGGCCGCGTCACCCCACCAGTCAAAGCACATGAAGTAACAGCGACGGAATGTGATTGGTTCATCGGCTCGTCCGGTATGGCCTCCTATCCCCGCTCCGCAGAAACGGCCGGTACCTACGCAATCTTCGACGAGGGCAGAAAACTCCACGCCTTTGCTGCAGGTCATGTCCCAACCGATACCGCCTTCCGAGCCGGCGGAATAGATGTTTCGGAATATCCAGCGTTCGAAAAGTTCACCGGAAAACTTCGGATCGCACTTCGTGGGACCCCACCAGTCAATGCTCTTCAGCCCCCACTGCTTGGCCGGATCGCCTTCGACAGTTTGCCACATCCATTCCGAAGGGTGATTCTTCAGGACCACTTCCGGTGCGCCGGAATCCTGCACGACCCATCCGGTCGCGCCTGAGCCCAATCGACCGTCAAAGTCGCCGACCAACGCATTGTACGAGCCTTTTGCCCCTTTGAAGGACGGATACAGATTGGCTTCGTCATAGGTGTCGGGGCGGACTATGACCATATGGCCACCTTTCTCATCGGGCACCGCCTGAATGGCAGCTTGGATCGTGTGAAAGGCCTTTTCCCAACTGCTGCCGTCGGAGTTGTCGCCCAGTTTCGACACGTAGATCTTCGTTCCCTTGTTGCCCGAATAGTCAGCCGATGCCGGGTCCCACGATGTTGCGGACAGAGTTGCTGAAGAACTCAGGAGAACCGCCGCACACCACCCGGCTGCCGCAACAAAGCGAATCATCGGATGGAACAGGTTGTTCGCATGCATTTCCACTCTCCTCCAGATATCGTTGTGACAAGAAGAAAGGACTCGATGCAATCCGGGATCATGGGTAGATGTACTTTCGCTGCTTCGTGTCGAACTGGATGGTTGGCGCGTCCGCGGGGAAATGGGCCTCCAGCATCTCTTTCATCGGCCCGGCGTACATTGCCACGCGGATGGTACCCCAGGTGGCCTGGTCCCCCGTTCCGTAGTAGACGTACGTGTTGCCCTCGTACTCGAACAAGTCGACGTCGGTATTGTTAATCCCTTCGCCGGGAACAGGGTCGAGAAATGGGCCCCGGCAAGGGCTCAGGTCCCAGGTGACAAGATCCTTGGAACGGGCCACCGCAGCGGCGTACTTGCTTGTGGGCAACTGGTATTGGTAGTGCTTGCCGATCCCTTGATCGCATTGAATCCCGTATATTGCATAGTAGTAGGGCGCGAAGTAGCGAAGCGCCGGACAGGCGCAGAACGAGTTCTCGGTCGTGTCCGCGAATGCGAGATCCGGAATCTTCTCCCACTTCGCCAAGTCCTTCGAGCGAGCAAAATAGAAACTCCAAGCCAGAGGCTTGTTCGACTCGTAGGCCATGAGATAGCCTTGGCCGTCACGGCACACCGACGTGTTGAAGAGGTGCTCGTCCGCGTCTTTCCGCGCCACGGCCAATTCCCGCTTCCAGTTTTCCAAGTCTGTTGACCAGAATCGGTAGACGTCTTTGGTCCATTCCTTGCTGGTGTTCACGGTGCCGAAGACGTTCATCTCGTCGCCATTCACCAGTGCGCTGACGAACGAGAACCCTTTTCCCAGGCGGGCGACCTCTTGGCCGGTTACGAGATCCTGGATAAACAGATCGGCATCATCCTGCTCGGGTCCATTCTTGTTCGAGCGGCGGTTTTGTACCAGCAGCGGCCGCCCTCTATAGGTGACTGGCGTGTTCTCCATGCCCGCGGGGAAGCTAAAAGGCAGCTTCACGAGTTTCGGGTTGGGCGGAGCTTCCATTTGGCCCGCGTCTGCCGCCTGGGCGAGAGAAAACCCAGCGATGATCGGATTTGTCCAAGCGATAATCATCACCAAGGAACAAATGATCCCGCGCAGCATAAGCACCCCCGGAAGTTCCCTTTTCGTATGACTTCGTTTAGCCTTCGGTTTTCAATGTATCCAACAACCAACGGCAATTCACTACTTTCTCAACGAGGTCCAGTGGAAGATAGAAATACTGGCACGACGGTTCGAAGCCGATTCGCGAATCTTCTCGCGTGAGGGTGTAGAGGCCACGGGCCAGCGCAATTTCGGATTCCAGGCGCTTCCGCATGGTGTCGACGAATTGTTTCCGCTCCTCGGGAGATAACGTCTTCGAAGTGTCGGCAAGCTGATTGCGCGCGAACACAAAATCCGCCTGGTTTGCCACCGATTCGAAATGGATGCCAGCCGCTTGAGCCATGCGCAGATCGGCTTGTGCGTCGCCTCGCTTTTCGGGGGGAGTGTTTTCGACCGCAACCTTCATTTCTTCCACACCGATTTGCCAGCCCTCTGCCATCTTGAAAAACTGTTTTGCGAAGACATCCGGAGGATAGGGTCCACGCCACCCGTCGAGATCGTCATACGGGATACCCCACATCGTTGCCGAGTAACCAGTCCTGACAGGATACAGAGGATTGGCCGCGCCCCATTGCACCGGAGACGTGTAAACCACGCCGATGTGAAAGGGGTACTCGCGAAATGCGTTGCTCATCGTTGTCCACGCCTTGCGCGCGTGAGGGCCGCCCTCCGCTCCAAAACGCTCCACCGCCAGTGAGTCCAGAATGGTATTCACGTCCGCGTCGGGCGCGTTGCTTATTCGCTGGGCCAACTGGAAGTTGGGGGAGGGGTATCCCCCCATCGTCCACCCGATGAGCATGGCGTCCAGATCGGCTGCCACCTCCAAGTTGTGGCAGTGCTCGGCGATAAGGTCCATCACGGGCAAGTAGGGCAGGCTGGCGATTTCGCACGTGTTGTTAAACTGAATCTCCGTGCCTGTCTTGAGTCCGGCCTGCTCGGCCAGCTTCCAATGTCTCTGCGAACGCGGTCCCGGGCCAACCGCCGAGATTGAATACTCGCCTACGGTGCTCTTGATGCCGCCGCGCTCGATCGGAAGGCTCCATTCGCTCACCGACATCAGGAAGACCGATTTTGGCATGCGCTCGATGATGTCCGGCGCGTCGCCGTGGCCTTTCCAACCCCAGTCCGAAATCAGTACGTTGGCGTTCGGGTTTCCCCGGTGAACACCTTCCTCGAGTACGCTAACGACTTCGGAGATGATTTCCGCGTCACTTCGTGACTTGCAGTGCTCGCACGCTGTCCATGAACCGTGAGACGCGCAGCTCGTCAGATTCTCCGAAGCGGTTATCGAATAGATGCCCCCTAGACCCGGCACTTCGCGAAACACGTGCGCGAGCGCGTCACCCATCCATTGCCTCACCGCGGGATGCGTCGTGCACATGGCGGTCAACTCGCTTTCTACGACCCCGGCCATGTCCGGGCGATCCTTGAAGAAAGCCGTAGGCATGGCCCTCGGCTCATTGATATAGAGATAGATGGACACGCCGTACTTCTTGGCACGCTCCACCATCGCGCGCAAACTCGCCAACCGTTTCTCATGCTCGGCGCCAAATTCCGGGAAGGCCTCGCCGCCTGGAGCCAAGTCTCTCAATACGGCCTGCAACCACACTCCGTTGATTCCGACGGATGCGAGGCGTTGCAGCAGCCCATCCGGATAGGGATTCAACTCCGGATTCAGCAAGGGATCTCCGTAGACGGCTACGTACGAATACACAAGCCGCTGACCACTCGATTGCGGATCGGTCGGTGCCGGCAGCGTGATGTCCGGTAGAGGGTTGGCAAACTGCCGCACGAAATCGAAGCGCGGTTCGGCTGGCTGACTGATTTCGTCACCGAATTCCTTCTCGACGACGCTGCGAATCTCCGCGGCCCGACGCTGGGCCGCTTCATCGGGCGCTTTGTAGCGCAAGGGATCGCATGCAGGCTTAATGCGGCCTAGCTTTATCCAGAGGAAGTCCTCCTCGCGCAACATGACGGATAGCTTCTCGGGGGTCATATCGAGCAATTCAAGCAGTTGC
>JBAZRU010000355.1:5430-7209 GCA_041662805.1 Candidatus Hydrogenedentales bacterium
TATAAGGCAGGAGATGCCAATTCCGCCGGATGAGGGTGACGTAGCCCCGCTGCCGCATCACCGGTTCAACCGCGACATCCGTGGGCAGTCCCATGGACCCGGCCATTGCCCGGATGTCCTGCTCCGCCGCGCCCAGGATCTTCGCTATCTTTGCCGGTTCGACAGCCGCCCAGTTGCGCCACACAAATTCGTGCACCCGGTCGGGGAAATACGCGCTCGATAAGGCGGCGCGGGCCTCGCCTTGAGGCAATACGGACTCCTCCGCGTAGCTTGCGGATATCGCGAATGCAATCACGATCGACAAGCCAAGTATTCTGGAAAATCGATTTGAGATCATGGTAGCTCCCTCGGTTGCGCCCCCAATGGAGTGAGGAGTGCCGCTGCGGCAACAGACTCCTGTTGTTGCCCTCTCGAACTATGCGGCATCTGCCAAGTCGATTCAAGCGACCGCGAACCGCCTTGACTCGAGCGCCTTATTCGCGTATCACTGTCGGAGACGCAAGGGCTGCATTACCTGTCTGGTATCAAATGGGAGCGCAAGGCATGACTGTTAACGACATCAAGACCGTGGCCGTGATCGGCGCGGGCGATATGGGGCACGGGATCGCTGAGGTGGCGCTGATCGCGGGGTGCCGCGTGGTCCTGCGCGACATCAAGCAGGAGTATGTGGAACGCGGCGCGATGCGCATCGACGAGAGTCTTCGGAAGCTGGTACAGAAGGGAAGAGTCTCGCAAGAACACCACAACCTGATTCGCAGCGAACTCTTCAAAACGTGCACGGACCTTCCCGAGGCAGTGTTTCAAGCCGACCTAGTCATTGAGGCCATCCCCGAAGACCTTTTGCTCAAGAAGCAACTCTTCGAACAGTTGGATGTGGCTGCGCCGGCCCATGCGATTCTTGCATCCAACACGTCGACGATGAGCATCACGCAACTCGCCAAAGCCACATTGCGTCCCGCACAGGTGGTGGGCATGCACTTCTTCAATCCCGCCGTGCTGATGAAGACTGTGGAAATCGTCAAGGGTGACTCAACATCCGACAAGACCATGGACCTCTGCTTCGTGTATTGCGAGAAGATTGGCAAGAAGCCTGTGCGGGTGAACAAGGATGTGCCGGGGTTCATCATTAACCGCGTGCAAGCCCCGACGGGCGTCCTGGTGAACAGCATCCTGGATGAAGGCATCGCGACTCCGGAGGAGTTGGATGCGCTGCTTCGCGGCCAGGGCATGCCCATGGGTCCTTGCGAACTCATGGACTACACGGGGCTCGATATCAATTTCAGCGCCTCCAAGTACTTTGCCGACACGGTGCATCGCGACTACGCACCAGGGAAGGTGCTGAGTGAGAAGGTCCAAGCGGGCGAGTTGGGAAAGAAGTCCGGCAAAGGGTTCTTCAATTGGTCGCAGGGGCGTCCGAGTATTGACCTGACCAAAGCCACGCAGAAGATTGACCCAGGTGATTTCGCGCTTGTGAATGCTAATGAAGCGACGCGACTCATCGAAATGGGAGTCTGTTCCGCTGAAGATATCGATACGGCGGTTCTAAACGGTACGGGTAGCCCCGTGGGCCCTATGGCGGTCCTTCGTGGCATCGGGCCGCAAGAGGCCACTCAGCGGCTCGAAGGGCTTGCCGCACGATTCGGCAAATCGATATTCCAGCCATCTGACACAATACGCTCGGGGAAATGCTAATTATGAAAACAGTTGGGCAGCTTTCTCTTGCAATTTCAATACCCTCTACGCTTTTTTAAGTGACAATTAGCGTCCCCTCATGACATC
>JBAZRU010000356.1:0-1678 GCA_041662805.1 Candidatus Hydrogenedentales bacterium
GCATTATTCAAGCATCCGATGGGATGATTCATCTCACCTACACGTACCGCCGTTTCAGCATCAAGCACGTTGCCTTCGACGAAGCCTGGCTCATGACAAAGGAGCGGCCAAACTGAGCGGACAGTCCTTTCGGCGGCGTCGAGGGGGCGGGCCACGTGCCACGACACACGGTGCTCACCCGGCTCGGCAAGGTACCTCAATGGGGAAAGAACCGCGGCCCGGGGTTACGCTTCCGATTGCGCTAGCTGGAGCATGCGCGCGGGAATTGAAGAGAGCGGCAAGACAAACTCCGCCGCGCCGAGCGCTATAGCTTCTTTCGGCATGCCGAACACGACACAACTTGCTTCGTCCTGGGCGATGGTGGAAGAACCCTGCTGCCGCATCTCGAGCATACCCGCGGAGCCGTCAGCCCCCATCCCCGTCATGATGACGCCCACGGCATTTTGGCCTGCGTACTTCGCGGCGGACTTGAAGAGCACGTCCACCGAAGGACGGTGGCGGCTAACAAGCGGCCCCGTTTTCACTTCCACGTAGTACCGTGCGCCGGAACGGCGAAGCACCATATGGTAGTTGCCGGGAGCAATCAGCGCTTTGCCGGGGGTGACGGTGTCGCCATCTTCGGCCTCTTTGACCTGGATGGCGCAGAGCGAGTTGAGCCGGTCCGCGAACGACCGCGTGAAGTGCTCCGGCATGTGCTGCACGATGACAATTCCTGGGGCGTTCGCGGGCAATGCGGTGAGCACGTCAGTGAGCGCTTCCGTACCGCCCGTGCTTGCCCCGATGGCAATGACCTTGTTGGTCGTTCGAGTCATTGAGAGTCGAGTGATGGGGCCGGTTGCCTTGGGCTTTGCTGCGATACGCTTGGCAACGGCAACGCGCGCGGATGCCTTGATCTTGTCGATGAGCGCCACGGACATATCTCCCACCGTGTAGGCCGCGCCGGGTTTGCACATTACTTCCACTGCCCCTGCGTCTAGTGCTTCAAGGGCGAGGTCTCCGCCTTTCTTCGTCAGTGACGAGACGACGATAACCGGCAGCGGATGATGCTGCATGAGCTTGCGCAGAAAGGTTATACCGTCCATCCGCGGCATTTCGATGTCGAGCGTGAGAACGTCGGGCTTGAGCTCGACAATTCTATCGCGAGCCACATAGGGATCGGGGGCCGTGCCGATCACTTCGATTTCGGGGTCGCGCGCCAATTCGCGGGAGAGTATCTCACGAACCATGGCCGAATCATCGACGATGAGAACGCGAATGCGTTTGCTTTTTAGCAGGGACGGCAGGACCGGCGACGCTCCCTCATTCTTGGTCATCATGCCCACTTCCTCTCTTCAAACAGAATAGAACGATAATCCGCGCTTACGCTTCTTTCGTCTCCAAATGCAACAGCACGGGAAACTCATCCACTACCACCAAGGCCGTGCTTTCTCCGGCAGCCAAGGTGTCCCACGCCTCGCTGTCCATAGCCTCCACGACAGGAGGGGACAACGCAAACACGGGCTTTGTCCCCGCGATGGCCGTCAGCGCGTGGCCGCAGGTTACATTGAGCAGTTCCTTCACCGCGTCTTCCGCTTTCGCCTTGTCCGCAGCCTCATCGGGTTCGATGCCCAGGAGATTTGCCGCTACGATGGGGCACATGGCCTCGGGCAACGCCATGATCAGCGACCCGCTGAAAGGG
>JBAZRU010000356.1:1688-7195 GCA_041662805.1 Candidatus Hydrogenedentales bacterium
AAGGCCCGTGAACGCCATGGAAACCCGAACCGCAGAGTCCGAAAGGGGGGGGAGTTCGTCCAGACTTATGGGATCGGCGAAGAGGAACGCCATCTGTTCGAGGATTTCGGAAAACTCGCGCCTCAATATCTCTTTTACATCAGTTTCCATGATCGATTCCCAGCACGTTTTCCACGACATCGCGGATTTTCTCGGGAGTGAATGGCTTGCGCACGTATGCCCGCACGCCTTTTGCGAGCAACTCTTCGACTCGAGTCTCGCTCCCTTCCGTGGATATGACCACGACAGGGATAGTCTTCATTTCGTCGTCCTGCGACATGCGCTCGACCAACTCGACGCCGGTCATCCCGGGCATGTTTATGTCCGTGAGTACCAGATCGATCCAGTTTTCCTTGAGTAGGGAGAGCGCTTGCTCGCCTCCGGATGCTTGGTACAACTCGCCAAGCGGCATGCCCGCAAGGCGAATTGTCTTCGCGATTATCGCCCGCACTGTGTCGGAGTCGTCCACCAAGAGAATGTTCACGGCCATGTCTATACGCTCTCCGTCTGCAGAAAAAACTCCCCCAATTCCGCCAAGGCGCTCAAGACCTTGCTTACCACCGCCTCCGTACTCTCCGGAGTGAGATTGAGTCGCTCGATAGTTCGCGGGCTCACGGCATAGTTTATGCCGTCCGCCCCCAATGAAATGCCGCACAAACGGCCTATGTGATCACCGACGTGTACCAAGTCCGCGACTAAGGCGCTGTCGTCCGGCACTGAAGAAGGCTCATGGTGAAAGCGAACGATGTTTACAATTTCGTCCGGAATCCTCCAGCAAGCGAGCAGGGCCGCACCAACCTCGCTATGGTCGATGCCAAGTACCCTGCGCTCTGCCTCTTCAAAAGACATGCCCTCCCCGAATGCCAGATCGATGATGGGCTTTGCCTCGATGTTGAGGTATGTTCCCAGCACGACCTTGCCGATATCGTGGAGCAGCCCAGCCGTATAGGTGTATTCGGGGGCGTCCAATTTCAGTTCGCGGGCCATTTGCTCCGCCGCGACGGCCGTGGCCACGCTATGTGCCAGCAGCGCGCCCGGAGGCAAATCATATCCCGCTAGATATGGCTTCATTTGAGGGGCGACGGCCGTCGTGATGACGAGCTGCGCAATGCGCTTCGTGCCAAGGCGAACCACGGCGTCTTTTACCGAGGCAATGGTTCCACGTCCGCCGAAGTATGCGGAATTGGCAAGCCGAAGGATATTCGTCGCAAGTCCCGCATCGCATTCAATGATCGCTTCGAGGTCCGAAAGAGACACGTTCGGATCCTGGACAATACTCACGGATTCGATCGCCGACGCGGGTAAGGACGGCACAAGTTTGATCTCTTCAAGTATTTGATCGCGCGTATTCACAACTCGCGCTCCACGCCGCCCGAGCGAATAACCGTGCGTCCGGTATCCAGAAACAGATACAAGGTCCGTGCAGCCGTTCCGCCTACTTCCTCGGAGGCAATGAGGATGTCGTTCTTCCACAACACTTTTCGCACGACCGTATAGTTGCGTTCGCCGATTTTGAACATGCCGTTGTCGTTCAACGGTGAGGCCCCACCGGCGACCTTGGCGACCAGGCGCCTGCGGCTGCCGCCCATATCCATAACGGCTTGGATGAGCGCAGGCACGCCAGTGTCCGTGAACATGATGGGGTTCTCTTTGGCCTTCTGGGGATCCAGTCGAGAAATGGGCAGCATGCAGTGCGCCATACCGCCGACCCGAAGCTCCGGATCGTAAATCGTAATGCCGACGCAGGACCCCAACGAATACGTGACGATGATGTCATCCGGCTTCGACGAGACCTTCATTTCCGATATGCCGACGGTATGCGTCACGGGCCAATCCTCATTGCAACTATTTCGTGTAAACGGACGGTCGCACAGGCTTGAAACGGCTGACCAGACCGGTAAGGCTTTCGGAGTGCCCCACCATCAGGAAACCACCTGGCTTCAGAAGGCGGTACATGTCTTCCAAAAGTCTCGCCCGAACTTGATTGTCAAAGTAGATCATTACATTTCTGCAGAATATCACGTCCAGCGGTCCGCGCATGGGAAACGGCGGAGTCGAAAGGTTCAACCTCCGAAACGACATCATCGACTTGAGCCGGTCTTTGACTCGATAGACAGCCCCATAGTCGTCACGCACTGTATCGAAGTATTTGTCCCGCAGCATGAATGGAACCCCCTCCACGCGGTTCCTGTCATACTCTCCACGCCGGCACTGCTCCAGAACCCGCGTCGAGATGTCCGTCGCGAGAATCTTCACGTCTGAGGCTTGCGTTCCGAGAGCTTCCATGACAACGACGGCAATGGTGTAGGGCTCTTCGCCCGTGGAACTGGCCGCGGACCAAATCCGAAATTTGCGTTGCCCTTCGGACCACCACTTGCGCAACAGTGAGTCGAGCAAGTCGAAGTGCTGCGGCTCCCGGTAGAAGCTGGTGACGTTCGTCGATATGACATCGAGCAGTTGAACCAACTCTTGGCCGCTATCGTCGTTCAAAACCCATTGCAGGTACTCTCGCGGATCGGTAATTCCCAGTTCCCGCATGCGCTTTCCAATACGCGAGGATACCAGGGCTTCCTTTTGATCCCCAAGCTTAATTCCGCTCTTGTCGTAAATGAGTTGGCGAAACTTGTCGTACGTGGAGCGGTCAAGTTTGTTCTCGCCTGTCTGAATTTCCATTACAAATACCAATCCGTGGTCCGCAGTTTCTGCACCTTCAGGACCGCGATTTCACCCGTGCCCGTATCAAATACGACCTTTCTGCCCACGGAACCCCCCACATCTTCGGATACGATTCGAATGCCTTTGCGCCCCAAGATTTCCCTCGCTATGGAGACATTTTGTTCGCCGATCCGCAATCCTTGGTCCTCTTCCGGCGCGCCCCCGCCTAGCACTTGGGCAACAACGTCCCTGCGGCGCGACCCCGCTTCTTCCATCATGCGGATAAGCGCCGCGATGGCCACATTCCCATACTGCGGGGTCGCTTTCGACTGGTCGCTTACGAGAGGCTTCAAATAATGATTCATCCCACCCATTTGCAGCATGCGGTCATACAAGCAAACGGCCACACAACTACCCACGACTGTTCGTAAGGTCGTCGGCTGCTTGCTGAAGTACACAAAGCCGGGCTCCAGAAAATATGTGCCTGCGCGGACCAGCTTCATCGTTGCACTTGCATCCGGTCTATTCCCTTATCCTGGATCGTTCATCCTGACTACGAGGACACTTTGGCCAAGACTTCCTGTATTTTCGCAACAATCGTTGCCGGCTCAAACGGCTTGATGATGTAGTTGTTCGCTCCGGCTTTGAGCGCGTCGATGACGCGGCTCTTTTCCGCTTCCGTCGTGACCATGATGATCGGCATGGTCTTGCCTGTGGCCCGAATCGCCTTGACCGCGTCAATTCCGAGCATGTTCGGCATGTTCCAGTCCATGAGCACCAGCCCATAATCGTTCGATCCCGTTGCCTCCAAGGCCTCCTGCCCATCCGAAGCCTGATCGACTTCTGTAATATTCGCGCGGCCTAGCGCGCCGATGAGCACGCGTCTCATTACAGCCGAGTCATCTACAACCAATGCTCGCATTCTTCAAGTCCTCCTGATTGACTATTGCGGAATCGACTCAAACGTCACCCTAAGACTGAATTCACCCAAATCGCTCTTGAAAGGGACTTCCAGCCAAACGGCCTGGGAAGGGTATTCCACCGTATAGCTGTTGCCTCGAACGACGGTCGGAAGACTTAAGTCCAATGGCTTGCCTTCCCCTTTGGTCATCCGGGCCTTGGCGCCTCCAGCAACAATATTCACAATTTCGGCTACACCGTCCGAGACGGTTTCGTCGACAACGGTTACCGGGGACCCCAGGATTTTGCCGACCATGGCCAATGCCGTTGCCGTCGGGAAGGCAAGCGCGACCGTGCCGCGTACTGGGCCGCTAATTCCGATCAGGGCAATAATGTGGCGCGGATTGCTTCCGCCACTCGCGACGCCAATCTGACCGCGCTCCGCCTTGGCTTCGAACATGGTCTGGAACAACTCGTAGACGGACTCGATAAACGGATTGATGTGCTCAACTTTCATGCAATGTTTACTCCAGCGCAGCACGGCAAGAACGTTCTTGCCTCAGCTTCACAATGCTTACGCATACGCCTCGCGGCGCGTACGTTTTTCTTTAGTAGCCTGTCCGGTGTCACAATACCGCAAGCCTCACATTCCCTTTGATGGCCGTGGCCCGTATCGGTTGCGAAATCATCTCGCGAATCATCAGCTTCGCGTTTCCCACCCAAAGCGTCGTTTCCGGGTAAATCACCCCGCGGATTATAACCTCTGGACGCGAACCGGTGTGCATGGATTCTATTTCCGCTTCAAGCGCATCACTTTCCTGTTTGCATGCCTCCATGTTCGCGATTAGTTGACGAACAATCGCTTGTTTGTCCTCCGGTAATGAATTGAGCTTGTCGAGAATCGGCTCGACGACACGGCTTATCTTCTCGGCGTTGGCGCTCAGTTCCGCAATTTTCTCGGACTTCTCGTGGACCATGCGTCCCATTTCTTCCGTCATGCCTGCCCGAATGCACGTCGGGACCAGCGCCTCGCATCCGGCCTGACGGACTTCGATGGTTCTGCGGGCGCAGACTTCCCCGCCCACGATGCGGCCCTTCGGCAAAAAGACGGAGCCGCCCGAAGCGATTCGGCTCTGCACGACTTCACGCTCGACATAGACATCGCCCTGCGCCTCCACAAAGGTCTCCATGAGATAACGGCTGCGCAAGTCTCCCGCGATTTGGAGCGCACGCGACCCTTTACCCGTAATTCCTCCGGCTACTTCGAGGTTGCCGCCCGTCTCGATATCGGCATTCTCCGCGAAGCCTCGGATATGGATGTCCCCGGTTGCTCGAACTCGGGACCCCGATTCCACATCCCCTTCGACAACCAGCGCCCCGGGATGGTCTACGTGTCCCGTCTCAATGCCGATGCTGCCCGTGACAGTGTAGACTTCGTCGACCGAAACGCTTCCGTTCTTGAAGCGGATGCGGCCGTCGCGCGCCGCGCGAAATTCACCTTCGGCCTCATTGTGAATCACTCCCACTCCAGCTCGAATTCGAGCCGGCCGCCCTTTGCCGCAAGGCACGCGCTTGCCGAAGACATCCGTGCCGTCTTCCCCCTCCAGGGGCGCAATCACTTGGGCTAGCAACTGGCCGCTATGAACCGCGGGATTCGCCCGGTGCGTCCAATAATCGACTGCCCCCGTGCCCTGATCGACCGCGAATCCTTCGTCGAAGAAGTCGCCGGCCCAAACGATACGTCCATCCTGCGGCGCCACGGGGGGCTGCCCCAAGGCAAGTTCAATGCCCGTGGGCAATGTCTCGCTAAGGATGGCCGCGTCAATCCTCGCTCGAAGGACATCCGAATCAGGCGGGTTCGACAGCCCCATTTTGGATAGCCGCTGAAACACGTTGTCCGTCAGCGTCTCGGC
>JBAZRU010000357.1:0-7194 GCA_041662805.1 Candidatus Hydrogenedentales bacterium
ATTCTTCCAAGAGTATCTGCAACTTGACGCTGCACCTCATCGTCGCCGGTATCCAGCAAATGCACGAGCGCAGGAAGCGCGCTCGCCGCTTCGGGCCCAATGCCCCCCAAGGTCTTTGCCGCATAGAGTTGCGGCTGGTACACTTCCGCCTCCTCAGGATTGGCATATTCATCTGCCAGCAGTGTCATGAGGACCGGAACCGCGTCTTTGGCGCCAGGACCGATCTTCTCCAGAGCCTCAGCGGCGGCTGCACCGACTTCCAGTTTTCGTGCCCGCGCGCGATCTTCCTCCCATGACTCGGGCTTCTGCTTGAAAGCTTCTCCTGACTGATTAAGCAGAGCGACGAGGTTGGGCACGGCGACGTAGGAATCGGGGCCAAATGCCGCAAGCGCTCCACACACAATGCGCTGTACTTCGGGGCTCTCATCGCTGAGTGATTCGATCAATGCAGATACCGTTTCCTTGGCTTGCGGCGCGCGAGACCTGAGAGCCTTGGCAGCGTCGATACGCACGCCTTCGCGTGTGTCCTTCAATGCCGCTATCAGTGTCGAAGTTCGTACTGCGTAAGGGTTTTCTCCTGACTCGAGGGTTGTGTTAGCCTCCAATGAAGCGTCACGTGTGGTTGCCGGGACCGAGGTGTCATCCCGATTACCTGTCAATTCATCGGTCCCTAACGATGCGATCAACTCATCAAGTGTCTCTGCCGTTTTCAGTGACCGTGCACTGGCGAGCGCGTCCTCAAGTTCCTTTGGAAAGAGATCAAGGAAGTCTTGCTCCTTACGCTGGAACTCCCTTGCCCCCTCCAGAATAGGAATAGACTCGGGTCCCATCTTCCCCAAGCCTTCAAGTGAGTACCTCACGACCCAACCCTCGTCGTCGCGAAGCCCGAGGGCTAGCACCACAATGGCCTCCTTTGCATCAGGGCCAATAATGGAGAGTGCACGGGCCACACACACCCTGGCGTGTTCATTGGGACTGTTGTACGCCTCAATAAGGCTGGGCACGGCGGGCGCGCCCAGCTTCGCGGCATCGTTGGCCGCTGCGCGCCTGACATTGGCGTCCACGTCGTTGGACTTTTCGATAAGTGCACGCACGGTGGTGTCCGTATCCGGGGGCGGCTCCGCCGGGCCGGTCCCAAATGCGCTGCAAGCCATGAGCAGGACGGCACTGCTTTGGATCAAACGCGATAGGCACTTCCCCGACATGGACACTTCCCCCTTCAATACCGGCGAACGTTGCCCGTTCGGCGGCCCGCGATGTGCAACTTCTTATGCACCCTCTCCAACCCATAATACTATACGTGGGGTGCAATAATAGTTGCCACAATTCGCGCGGGGTGTGCGTCAGGAAGGTGGGAGCGGGCGTGTCGGCACGAGAATCGACAAGTGAATTGGAAATGTCCATTTGCAGATTGGCTCTTGTCCAGCTTGTGCTTGCCCAAGAAACACAGATTGTGTGGCATCAGCTTCCTTCTTTACGCCGAAGGCGTTACGCCCGTTAGCCGTAGGTTGCGGCGCGGAGTCGTCAAGACGAAGCGCCGCTACCTACGGGACCGATGGGATTTCCTTCGTCAACCCGGAAGGGGTTGTGGCCTTGCCGTCGCGTCTTCCCGGGAACGCCAGTCTCCTGATTGGCCTCTTGCAACAAATGGCAAAGGCCGCAAGCCCTTCAGGCTTGCCGCTGCTGAGGTGATCGTGATCCCTGGGTAGCCCCGCCTTCGCTATCGCTTCGGCGGGTCAACCCAGGGCTTAGGAGTCGTAACCTCTATCGAGGTAAAGAGGCAAGACCAGCAGCGTAAAGAGGCAAGACCAGCAGCGCGGCACAAGGCCGGGGCTTACGCGCAACCTCGCGGCAAGGGCGAAACCGGACACGAGGCACAAGGTCGAAGGCGGCGCCCAAAAGCAAGGACATCTGGAGACTGTATCTGGCCCGCGGCTCCCACTTTCCTGACGCACACCCATTCGCGCGCAAGAGGTCTTTTGAGAGCGCGCCGATCCTACGGTTGTGCTTCGCCCGCGCCTTCGGATTCGCCGGTGTCTTCCGCCTGCTCCGATTCTACGGATTCGTCCGAAGCGCCGACGTCCTGCATCTCCTCCGCCTGCTCCGATTCTGCGGATTCATCCGAAGCGCCGGCGTCCTCCATCTCCTCCGCCGGTTCTTGTGTGCCGGCTTGGTCCGGGGTTGCGATGGGGATCGCGTTCCCGTTCTCGTCCGGCTCTTGTTCGGGGAACCAGCGCATTTTGTCGGCCATCTGCGCGAAGGGCATGCGCCAATTCCGCCGGACCATCGCCTTGTAGAACCGGTCGGCGGCCTCGGGGTCGCGGTGCTTGAGGTAGGTGCCGCCCCAATAGAGCGCGCGCAAGGTCATGGGGTCGTTGCCCGGCAGTTGCGCGGCGCATTGCCACATGAGATCGGCAGCGGAGTAGCGGTAGTGGAAACGCTTGTTGGGTGTAGGCGCGTGGTCCCACACGCGTTTCTTCTCGTCGGCCGTAGCCTGAATCGCCTGTTTGAAGTTGGGGGACACCTGTTCGATGATGGACTGGTCGTCGCCTTCGCTCCATGGGTATTCGAGCGTGGCGGTCTTGGCTTCGTCGTAGGCGCGGTGGTACGTTGGCCCGTCCAACTCGAAGTTGCCGGAGAGGTAGGTCCAGTCCGGTTCCAGTTCCGTCCCCATGAGCTCCATGCCTTTTGCTCGCACGATTTCCGCCGCGGCGTAGAAGTGTTCGGCGCGTGGCCGATCGTAGAAACGCGTGTACTTCTTGTTCCACCAATCGTCGAGCGAGGTCGAGAGCCATTCGCTCCAGCCCACGGGCCGGGGCTTTGAGCTTGCCGTGAGTTCCGCGGCCAGTTTTTCCGCGTCGGGCTTTAGGTCCGCAGGGTAGTTGGCGATGGCCTCTTCGAATTTACCTGCGTGCATATAGCGCCGCGCCAGCACATAGCGGATCATGTCGAAGCGCGAAATCCGGCCGTCGCCGGAGTACGACGGTTGCCCCTGCAACTGGAGTTCCTTGTCCCCGGCATGGTCCGTAACGTATGCGGCAAGCTCATCGATGGTGAGCACGCGTTCGGCGATGTAGGCGGCGTCCATCCAATACCCCGAATGCACAAGCGTGTCGAAGGCGTTCAGGTAGTCGCCGCGGCCAAGCAGCAGCACGCCAAGTTCCGCGCGCACTTCGCTGACGGCGGATGTGCGCTCCGTCATCGCGTCGTACAGCATTTGATCCGACTCCGGCGATTCGTCTTCGAGATAGGCCAATTCGGAATCCTGATGCACCCAGCGTTCGGACGCGGGAAACGCCTTTGCCAACTCGCCGAGAATCGCGATGGCATCGTCGATCTTGCCGTCGCGCATGAGCAGCTTCGAGTGCACCCACTTCGCATACAGCGCATCGGGCGCGGCCGCATCGACCCACTTCTTCGCCGTGTCCATGTCGCCCGCGCTATAGGCCGCCCATGCGAGGCGGTCGGCGTCGGGAAGCACGCCCGTCACGCCGGCGTCGGCAATCGCTTTGTTCCAACTCGCGCTCAATTCCGGCGAGCTGGGGTGCGACGCCACCCATGCCGAGACAATTTGCCTGCACAAGGGATCGGCCGCGACGGCTTTATCGATCACGTCCTTGCTGCAGACCTCGTCGCACACGATGCGGAGCGAGTTGTAGCCGATGAACTGTTCGTGGTCGGGACCGTTGGTGACCATGTCGGCGTAGAGCTTCAAAGCAGTGACGTAGTTGCCGGCGCCGAATTCGTTCGATGCGAGCGAGCCGTTGGAATAGGGGGCGAGGTTGAGGGAATCGCGGAATCCGTTTTGCGCGAGCGTGCGGACTTGCTCGTAGTACGCCTTGGCCTTGTCGAGGTCCGTGCCCTCCGCGATCTTGCCGAGCATATACGTCGCCCACGTTGTCCGGTAATGGCGTTCCTTCTCTGGCAGGGCCAGGACGTCGTTCCATGCCTTCTCGGCGGTTTCCGTATCGCCGGTGCGGTAGGCAGCCGCGCCCTTCACGTAGAAGGAAAACTCCCTGGGAATCGCCGCAAGCAATTCGGAGTAGGGCTTGAGGTCAATGCTCTGTTGGGGCATTTCGCCAGGAACAACACCGTAGACGTCTTCGCCGCCGGCGGGTTCGGTGGAATCAGCGGGCTCGGTGGATTCGGTGGAGTCAGTGGTGGCCGGTTCCGGAGTTGAACTCCCGGTCATGTCTGCCGAACGCGCCTCATCGTCTCGCCGCTCGTAATACTTGGAATCCACGTCTGCCTTCGTGGCGTCCGAGACTACGGCATCTGAGGCATCCTCGAACGGAGGCGAGGTCATGGAGGTTCGCATGTCAAGATATTTTGCGGTGAGATCGGCGCGTTTGGCGTCGTCAACGCCGTTGGCTTTCAGCACCTCTTCGAGGTCGGCCACGTCGGCGTCCAGCGTGCGTTCCCATTCGGTCTTGTACCCTTCGGCCCATGAGTCTTCCATCTTGGGCCGCTTGCCGAGCGCGCGCGAAACGCCGTGGTAAAACGACGCCTCCGGGAGATCGAGGATCGTGTACTCCTGTCCGAACACCAGGTAGGAATTCGGAAAGTACGGCCCGCACGCGTGGGACACAGAAAGACTCACCGCACATAGAACAACCACAACTCCGCGCAACACCGCTGAATGCATATCGTCGTCTCCGCACCTATCGGGCAACCGCCATGAAAAGGAAATTCAGGGACTCACGCTCTTGCAGCAATCAATTCTAGGGCCTTTGGCCCACATAATAAAGGACCTCCTGCAAACCCGTTGCAGGCAGGCTGCAGATAGAAGTACACGGGCCGGGAGTGCTCGCGGGGCGCGCAAGGTGCCCCGCCGCCAAGGGAAGGGATTCGCCGACAGCCAGTCCCCGTCAATGCTTCTGCTATCCAGTCAATAATTGCTTTTATCGATAATCTTGCCATACATTCCCCTTGACGAACACCCGGTTTCGTTTTATGATATAATTATTGATGAAATGTTGACGATGCGACGGCGACTCGTCCAGTAGTCACTATCGCTGTACGCTAAGAAGGTATTTCGCGTGATTCTGGTCGTCATGCGCGAAGTACCGGGAAGGCGACAAGTGCCGCGAAGACTGCCGATACGGAATCGGCGTCCGGGGTTAAGTTCGCGGGCTCGGGATGCCGCCGGCTCGGACCTTGGAAAGGAGGTGCGCTGGGAAGTAGTACGGGCACATGAGTTCATTCCTTATTTTCTGCAGCGTTCATACAATTTAGCTGAGCTACAAACAACCCAGGGGGGTTAGAACATGAAGAAGCGTGGTTTTACTTTGATTGAACTGTTGGTGGTCATTGCCATCATCGGTATCCTTGCAGCAATCCTGCTCCCTGCGCTTGCCCGCGCCCGCGAAGCCGCTCGCCGCGCAAGCTGCCAGAACAATCTCAAACAGATGGGTCTCGTGTTCAAGATGTACGCGGGTGAAGCAAAGGGGGAGAAGTTCCCCAGCATCTGCAAGAGCAACCCGAATCCCAACACGTATAGCAACGGTCCTTGTGGAGATCCGAATACCGCGTTCAATCAGTACTTCAACGGACCATCGGTATACCCGGAATACCTGACGGATTACACCGTCCAGTTTTGCCCGTCGGATCCGGATGCGCTGTCAGTTGCTGAAGAGAATGAGTGGGTTGACCCGATTACGGAGGCTGTGCAGCCGTGCCACTTCTCGGAAGCATCGTATACTTACTACGGCTATGCCTTGATGGAAAAGGACATCCTCGATGTCGGCGCGAATGGCAATACGCCGCAACCTGCTCTCAACCCAGCGTTTCTAGGTGCCATGCTTGTAGCGTTCACCACCAACAACGCGAAGCCTTACGGTGATCGCTTTGAGAGCGACATAACCTTCGGCTCAGGGTCAATTTACCGTCTGCGCGAAGGCATTGAGCGCTTCTTCGTCAGCGATATTAACAACCCTGCCGCTTCCGCCATGGCCCAGAGCGAAGTCCATGTTATGTGGGACACGATTTGGCAGCCGTCCCTGCAAGACGGTATCAACTTCAGCTATTTCAGCCACATTCCTGGCGGCGGAAACGTGCTGTACATGGATGGTCACGTCGAATTCCTGAAGTACCCGAGCAAGTTCCCGGTCGACTGCACCATGCCGCACATGATGAATACATTCGCGGCAGCTATCTAAGTCATTCCGGTCAGAGATTTTCCTCTTCTCTTGAAGAGGACAGAATCAGGGCGCGCATCCGAAAGGGTGCGCGCCTTTTTCATTGGTGCACCGATGAGCGAGGCCAACCCCGGCCACTCCGGAGCACGCCAGTCTGCGCACCTGTTCCCGTGGGTGTGGCAAGTGTGGTATAAACGAGCCGCTACGGTAGGGGGCTACGGAGCAGTTCTGGTGTCTTGTGTCGCGACTCGCCGAGTCGATTGCCGCATTGCGCCGGACACACATCGATCATTCGAGGGAGGACGGGGCATGTTGCGTTTTGTATGGGTATTCACGGCGGTGGCCGTATGGTTTGGGGGAGCGGCGGCGAACGCGGCTCCCGTAACGTTTGAATCGCTTGTGGGCGAAATGACGGACCTCGCGCGGTTGAGCCGGACGCCGGACCCCGCGTACGTCACGAAGCAGTTTTCCAGCTATGATCGCAAATCGAAAAACCCCTCCGTTTTGACCGACGAAGATTGGTTCGCAAACGGCGACCGCGGCCAGTTTCTTCGCACCGATACCATCGACGGGCGCGAGGAGTTCGTCATCATGGACGCCGAAGGTCCCGGCGCCATCGTGCGCTTTTGGTCGGCCAATCCCGACGACGCCGGCGTGGTGCGAATCTATCTCGATGGGGCGAAGAAGCCCGTCGTCGAAATGCCGTTGTCGGAAATGCTGGGCAGCGCGGGCATGCCATTCGTGAAGCCGATATCCAGCGAGGCGTCGCGCGGGTGGAACAGCTACCTTCCCATTCCTTACGCCAAGCACTGCCTCGTCACCACGAGCAAGCACGACTACTATTACCAAATCAATTACCGCACCTACGTGAACGGCGCGCACGTCAAGACCTATCCCGGCAAGCTCTCCAAGAAGCAACAGCATTTGGTCGAGGAGGCTGCCGGCAGCCTGGCCAATCCCTCGAAGTTCGTCGATCCCGCGTCCGCCGAGGCGCACCAATTCGCATTCGATATGGGTCCGGGAGCGACGGTAAAGGGGCTCGCCGAAGGCAGTTCCC
>JBAZRU010000358.1:0-7173 GCA_041662805.1 Candidatus Hydrogenedentales bacterium
TCTCGCGGTTCACTTCTCCACTTACCTAAGCTCCCGAATGAGAATCACTTACCCAAGTAGACCATCAAATTATGGGGGATGTCCTGGGTCCCTCCGGCCGGTTCGCAAGATAATCGGCGGGGAATCACCTGAAAGAAGAAGGAGCGGGACGAGAATTGCCGGGCAAAGCAGAGCGCGCCGCCGAGGCTTTCGCCTCGGCGGCGCGCAGAATCCCCTATTTCGGATGTGCGCCGCCGCGTTGCCGCGATCGCCGCACAAACCTACTGGTTACACACCGCTCAACGTGACGCCACCGGTAAAGGTTGCCGACTGCGTGCTGATGGGCGGTTCGCCCGGATACTTGATGAACGATACATGGCCGTCCATGTACAGAACGTTCGACCCGCCGGGAATGTGGTTGAAGTAGCCCACATCCGTGGACGCGTAGTCGTACATAATGAAGATTTCGGACTGCGCCTTGGCACTCGCCGCCGGATTGTTGATGTCGCTGATCAGGAAGCGTTCAATGCCTTCCCGAAGACGATACACCGTGCTTCCACCACCATTGCCGTAACCGGCCCCGACGTCGATATCACTGTCTGATGCGGCGTTTACGCCGGCAAGGTTAAGTGCACCGTACGCGACCGCGACCTTCGTCAAGAAACCGGTCCATGTCCTGACCATCTGGGGAGGACCCTCGACTGATCCAAGTGCGCTGAAATCGTCGCCCGTTGCCGCGGAGAGGATGGCTCCAACGGCGGTCAGATTCTCTGTCGTGGTGGTCTCTTTGAAATCGTACATATAGCCGTGGTACAGGTAGCTCTCGTCGATGGCTCGCATGCAGCGTCCGCCATGATTGCAGCCGCCGTTAACGGCTTCATAGCCATTACCGCAATGGCCGATCATGTTCGTGCCGTCGTCCGCCATGAAGTTATCTTCCGTCGCATTCGAGTCGGACGGACACATCATCACATTCATGTCCGTGAGATACTCGGGGTAGATCTCAAGCACGGTCGGCCCAAAGTCCATCGCGAAGGTAACTCCGGGAAGCGCGATTGGAGGCGTGTAAACCTTCAATTGCATGGTGGGGAATTTCTCGCCCTTGGATTCGCCTGCGTACATCTTGTACACCAATCCCCACTGCTTCAGATTGTTCTGGCAGCTTGCGCGGCGTGCGGCTTCGCGGGCGCGAGCCAGGGCCGGCAGCAGAATTGCAGCGAGAATACCGATAATTGCAATAACCACGAGCAATTCGATAAGCGTAAATCCACGCTTTCTCATCGTGTGAATCTCCTAGAAGTTCTTTGATAAACCACATTAATGCGCAATTAAGGAAACAAATACTGCATGAATTAAGACGAATGTTTTGCTTTCCCCCCTCCTTTCAGTTCTTGTGCATGTGCAATCGGGCCTTAGGGAAACATGCGACCGCAAACAGGGCCGCCAGCCCGAGATACCCTAGCCGGACAATTGAACGTAAACTGGAAATCGAAGTTGTCTCACCAGATGACAACGTTGGCTCAAGCAACCTAAGTATACCGCCACTTCCTGGTTTTGTAAATCAAATCCCTTCGAGGGACGAAGCTCAGGACAAACCGCGTGCAGCGTGCCGAAATGGAACGTGCGGCCGCGATTGCCCAACCCCAGACTCCATGCCCTCTTCACCCCCCGCACGCAAAAAGGCGGTTCCCGCAAGACTGGGCTTCAGGAGCGGACGACCCGCCATTGCGTCGCCGTCCAACCCACCATACCGATGCATAAGAAACCGGAGATGCTGGTTGTCTCACCAGATGGCGACGATCCTACAGCAAATCACGAATATAGGCGTATCCCGACTCTGCAAAATAAGTATCCCGGTCGGGCGGGCAAGCACCATCGGCCTCGGGAAGGGCAGCGGTAATACGCGGTGGAGGCGGGCCTTCTCTGTTCGAGAAGCCTGCCTCCACCGCGGTCTAGAGACATAACCTCAAAGAAATGGTTGGGTTACAAAGCAGACGACAGCGTTCCATTCGTCAAGGCGACGCCTCCGTTCACGGGGGCCTTGCCAAACTCGGAGTACTTGAGGAACGTCACGTGGCCGTCCATATAGAGGATATTCGAACCACCGGGAATATGGTTGTAATCGCTCGCAATGGTGGAAAGACCATCGTACATGATCCAGATTTCGCTTTGGGCTTTTGAGGAAGCGGCAGGATTGTTGATATCGGAAATCAGGAAACGCTCGATTCCCTCTCTCAACCGCAAGATCGAACTACCACCACCCGTGCCGGCACCCGTATAGTTGCCGGCCACCGTCACCACCGGAAGGTCTTCGTCATTGATATTCATGTTGTTGTTTATGCCGAGGCCCACGCCAAAACCGGTCAGCCACGCGACCATTTGGGTCGGAACGAGCGTCGACAAACCCGTCGGGGTGCCGTCCAATGCCAAGAGTACGGGGTCCAACGCGCTAACGGCCACAGACGGATCGTCGGGATCTGCTTTGTCGATGACCCATCCCGTGTACTGATAGCTGTTGTCCACGGACTGCATGCCCAACCAGCCTTCGTTACAGTTAATGCCGAAGATGGGGCGTCCGTTGTCGAACATGGTCACTTCGGGGCTCGTGTCGTGGTCGCCGCCGCCTGCCTTTGAGGGGCACTGCAGGACCATCGGGTCCGTGAGGTACTCGGGATAGATCGCGGGCACCAGCGGGCCGACGTTAAGCGTTACATCGATGACGTCATCAACATCGTACGGATATTCGGAACCGTTACAGTCGTATGTCGTCGCAACCAGCAAGTGCATGGGCGGAAACTTCTCACCCTTGGCCTCGTTCGCGTACATTTTGAACACTATCCCAATCTGCTTGAGATTGTTTGCGCAACTCGCCCGTCGCGCGGCCTCGCGAGCGCGAGCCAAGGCAGGCAGCAGGATTGCGGCGAGAATGCCAATGATGGCAATAACAACGAGCAACTCAATTAGCGTAAATCCACGCTTGCGCATTGTCTACTTCTCCTTCATGTTTCCATTTGCTTTAGCTAAACTCACGTACACAATTCACGGGGTGAATCACCAATAGCGCCGCAGTGCCTCCTTTCGTTTGAGTTTATATACCGTACGGTAGGTAGAATTGCCGACAAGAACAAAATCGCCCTCCCGTGCAAAGCTAAACTCGCGGTGATTGTCGGAGTACTGGGGGCCGTGCGGCACACGTCTGACTGCAAATCCCCCAAGCACGACAACATGGCCGGTTACAGACGTAGTATAGCGCGGCCCCGTCGCTTTGTAAACCTGTATATTGCAGTCAGTATAGCTAGTTGCAGGTGCCCCGCTTTTCCGGGTGGAAAGTCAAGAAGACTTGAATATTTGCCGAAGAACTGTGGTTGAGCGCGGTCGCGCGGCTGAGAAATACGACGGGGAGGCGCGCCGATTCAAGGGTGCCTCCCCGTCGTAAAGGGGTGTATTGGTTAGAACAAATCGGGGATCTTGGTCATGTCAATGGGTTCGGTGGCCTGCTTCTCTTCGACCTCCGGCGCGCGCTTCGGAATGAATTCGCCGGTGACCATGTCCTTGTAGCCCAGCCCCGGCCCGACCATCGGAAAGACTTGGGCTTGGGGATCGATCATGACTTCGAGGAATGCAGGGCCTTCAAACTTGACGAATTCACGCAAGACCTGCGGAACATCCTTGATCTCCGTCAACCGCTGCGTAAATTCAAACCCGTCGGCCTGGGCCGCCTTCACGAAGTCTTTCTTGTGCAGCGACTTATCGGTTCCCGAGAAGCGGTCGCCAAAGTACATGTTCTGCCATTGCCGGACCATGCCATCGCCGAGATTGTTGAGCAGAAGCACCTTGACGGGGATATCGTACGTCGTGAGCGTCTCCAGTTCACCCAAGTTCATGCGAAGGCTGCCATCGCCGTCGATGTCGATGACCGTACGCTTGGGGTTGGCGAGTTGCGCGCCAATGGCGGCAGGAAGGCCGAATCCCATCGTCCCCATACTTCCGGACGTGACCCACGTGCGCGGGCGGACGAAATCGAAGTATTGGGCGGCCCACATCTGGTGCTGGCCGACGCCCGTCGTGACAATTGCCTCGCCCTTGGTGATCTTGTTCAACTCTTGGATAACGTACTGCGGCTGAATCAGCGGCGACTTGCGATTGTAGTCGTGGGCATGCTCGCGCTTGAGTTTGGCGACGTGCTTCTGCCATTTCGAGAAATCGCACTTGACGTTCCTGCCCAGTTCAATCAGGTCCTTCAAGGCCGCGCCGGCGTCGCCGGTATGCGCCCATGTGACCGCTTTAACCTTGCCGATTTCCGCCGCGTCAATATCAATGTGGGCGATGCCCTTCGCCTTTGGGGCGAATTCAGAGACTTTTCCGGCGACACGGTCGTCAAACCGCGCCCCAACCGTAATCAGAAAATCGCAATCGTCGACGGCATAATTGGCGTAGGCGGCCCCGTGCATGCCCAACATGTGCAGACACAGGTCGCTGGTGGTATCGATGCCTCCGATGCCCATCAGCGTGGTTACGACGGGGATGCCGAATCGCTTCGAGAAGGCCGTGAGGGCATCCGCCGCGTTGCTGTTAATGACGCCGCCGCCGGCATAGATCAGCGGCCGGCTACTTGCCCCGAGCTGTCTGAAGAACCCGAGCGCGTTTTCTTTGGAGACGCGCGACGCATTGATCTCTTTGATACGTTGCTGGTAACCGCGCAGGTTCAACAGACCCGAGTTCCTATAGGTCAGGCTCGAATTTTGAACATCTTTCGGCAGATCGATGACGACCGGGCCGGGACGTCCACTGCGCGCGATGTCGAACGCCGTGCGAACGGTCTCTTCAAGTTCCTGCTCGTTCGAGATCAGGAAGACGTGTTTTGCACACGCGCTCATAATGTTGAAAATAGGGGCCTCTTGGAAGGCGTCGGACCCGATCGCTGCCCGAGGAACCTGCCCGCAAATGAGAACTACCGGAACCGAATCGGCCATGCAATCACGGATTGGCGTGACGCAGTTCGTGGCCCCGGGACCCGAGGTCACCAACGCGACGCCGACTTTGCCGCTGGCCCGGGCATAGCCCGCGGCCATGAAGCCCGCCCCCTGCTCGTTGGCGGGGACGATAAGCCGGATCTGTTTGCTCGCGGACTGGCCCTGGTTATAGCGGAATACGGCATCGTACGTGGGCAAAATCGCCCCGCCGCTGTACCCGAAAATGGTGTCCACTCCTTCGTCGGCCAACACTTGGAGCACAACTTCCGCACCCGTCATCGGTGTTCCCGCGAGAGATTTCTTCTTTGCTGTGACGTCTTTCTTACTGACTGCCGTACCCATATCATCCTCCTCGGCGTGGCCGGACTCGGAACTCACTCTGAGGGATCGCATCCCTATGCACACCCGCGACGTTGTTTCCGTTCAAAATGCGGACTGTCGCCGCCGTGAGACAAAAAAGGAGCGCCGGCGTTTCGCGCGGCGCTCCCAAGAAAAAGCCCTTGCGGGATTACTCCGCCTTGTCGGCGGACTCTTCGGCGGCCGGCGGAACATTCTCGCCTTCCACCGGGGCCGCGCTGGCTTCGGCAAGCATCTCGTTGGCGGCGTCGGTCAGGCTCTGGCCACCCGCGAACATGGAACGCGGCACGGCATCGCCCACCACGTCGCCAATGCTCACAGCTTCTCTGGAGCCGCTCGAGCTGTACTCGGCCTGGGCCGCAGTGTCGATGTCCTGCTGATGTTCGCGCAGGCTCAACCCGATCTTGCGGTCGTTCGAGTCAATGCTGATAACCTTCGCAATCACCTTGTCTCCGACCGACAACACTTCTTCCGGCTTGGACACGCGGTTCTTGGAAAGCTCGCTCACGTGAATGAGGCCCTCGATACCGTTCTCGAGGCGGGCAAAGGCGCCGAAACTGACCAGCTTGGCGATTTCCACTTCCACGGTGGAACCAATCGCGTGCCTGTCGACGACTTCCTGCCACGGATCTTTGTCGAGCTGCTTGAGGCCGACGCTGATCTTCTCGTTCTGCGGGTCGATGCTCAACACCTTGACCTGGATCTGCTGGTCGCGCTCAAGCACTTCGGAAGGATGCGCCACCTTCTTCGTCCAGGAAATGTCGCTCACGTGAAGCAGGGCGTCGATACCCTCTTCAATTTCGATAAACGCGCCGTAATCGGTGAGGTTGCGGACCGTGCCCGTCACCACCGAATTCAGCGGGTATTTCTGTTCGATCTCGCGCCACGGATTCGGGCGCGTCTGCTTCAACCCAAGCGCGATCTTCTCCGCGTTCGGGTCGACGCTCAGGACCATGACGTCGACTTCCTCGTCGAGCGCTACAACCTCGTTCGGATGGCGGACGCGGCGCGTCCAGCTCATCTCACTCACGTGGACCATGCCCTCAATGCCGTCTTCAAGCTGCACGAACGCGCCGTAATCGGTCATGCTGACCACGCGGCCGCGAACGACGCCACCGATGGGATAGCGGGAAACCGCCGTCTTCCACGGGTTGTCGCTCTTCTGCTTGAGGCCAAGGCTGATGCGCTCGGACTGCGGGTCGAAACTGAGGACCATGACCTCGATGCGCTGGCCCACGGACACGACCTGCGACGGGTGCTTCACGCGGCCCCACGACATGTCGGTGACGTGCAAAAGGCCGTCGATACCGCCGACATCGACGAATGCGCCGAAATCGGTGATGTTCTTGACTTCGCCGGGGATGATCTTGCCAATTTCGATGGTCGCCAGCAGTTTGCTCTTCTCGCCGGCGCGCTGCTCTTCCAGGAGCTTGCGGCGGCTGACCACGACGTTGCGGCGGCGCTTGGTGAGCTTGATGATCTTGAGTTCCATCGTCTGGCCGATGTAGCGCTCCAGATCGCTGGTCGGACGCCACGTAAGCTGGCTGGCCGGCATGAACGCGTCGATGCCGATGTCCACCTTGAGGCCACCCTTTACGCGGCGGATGATACGTCCGTCAATGACGCCATCTTCCTCGTATATGCGCTGGATGTGCGTCCAGTTCTTGATCTTGTCGGCCTTCACCTTGGAGAGGACCGGCATGCCGTTATCGTCCTCGGGCTCCTCGATGAAGATGTCGAACTCATCGCCTATCTTGAGGCCTTGCACGCCGAAGAACTCTTCCTTCGGGATCGCGCCTTCGCTCTTGTAGCCGATGTCGACGAGAACGAAGTCGTCCATGATGTTGACCACGCGGCCACGCAC
>JBAZRU010000359.1:0-7172 GCA_041662805.1 Candidatus Hydrogenedentales bacterium
CGCGAACCTGTCGCACGTTCGCCGGCCACAGAACAAGATGGATGTCTGTGCCTCTCGCTGGTACGATACTTGCCCGTCCCGAAGTGAACTGAACTGGGGAAGAGACGTGGTGAACGCAACGGAGACATCGAATGAGAGCCTGCCCCTGCGTGGGATTGGTCATAGTGGCGTGCGTATTGATGGGTAATTCGGGAGAAAGCACAGAAGTCCCGCAAGGACAGGATGCAAAGGGATTCGCTTCGGGCAATCAAGGTTCCGAGCTGACGCCAGAGCAGTGTGATCTTCTCAAGAAACATCATTGGCGGAAGCATATCGATCAGGGTTTGGGAGTCTGGGTGTCGGTAGGCGAACAGATGCTGCGCGTTGTCGACGGCGACTCGATTGCTTGGCAAGCCCAATGCGCGACGGCCGCGCGCGGCACTGGGTCCCGAAGGGACAGCTTCAAGCCCCCCCTCGGATGGCACAGCGTAAAGCGCAAGATCGGTGAAGGAGCGCCGTGGGGCCAGGTCTTTCGATCGGCAAAAGCGGTTGATGAGATATGGAGACCAGGTGACGAGACGAAGGAGGACCTTGTTCTCACGCGCCTGCTGTGGCTTACGGGAGAAGAGCCCGGTAAGAACAAGGGTGGCGACGTGGATTCCTACGAGCGTTGCATTTACATTCACGGGACAAACGACGAGGCGCGCATCGGCACACCTTCGTCTCATGGGTGCATTCGTCTGCTAAACGATGACGTGATCCGCTTGTTCGATCTGCTCCCAGAGGGAACGAAAGTCTTGATAACGGAGAAGTAGAGCCTGTTGTCGATTATCCGTCTTTGGCGGTGCAATCGAAGTAGCGGTTGTCGCGCGGACCAAACCACCCCACAGCCCAGCGGACGTTCACTCCACCGTAAATGTTCGGGCCGTCTGGGGCCCATTCCCACTTTTCGCTGGAGATGTGCCCATCGCACCAGACCACGTTCACGCGACCGTTGTGCCGGAAGTGAAGGCTTGGGGAGGCGAATCCCCAGTCTGGATTGCCCTTTGGCGCATCCTGTGTCACGAAGTGAGGCGGCTCGAGAAATCCATACTCGACGATGTAGCCGTCCTGCGGCATGGCCGCATCGGCGAACATGATGGTCTGGGCGGGATTGGAGACGCGCGAGTCCAAGGTGGAGTGCTTGGGAGCGGTGAGGTAGTCGTCTTGGTAATAGGTTCCGCCGATATAGGCTGCGTTGTAGCCATAGCCTCCGGTCCCTGCCTCAAAGGCGTTCGGCACATCGCCGCGTTTCTTGAACTCGGTGAAGACCGGACATTCCTTCACGCGGGCGTCGGGAAGGTACTCCGCCAATAGCCCTTGCTTGGGGTCGAAGTCACTGTCGGAACTGGGCGTCGCTCGCCGTCCATGCCAGCGTAGACGACCGCCGAATCCGTCGTTGATGTCGGGCGCGGCGGGCACATAGCGGCCTTGGCTTTCCGACGCGTACATGGTGTTCGCGAGGAAGAGTTGGCGGAGGTTGTTCGCGCAACTCACGGACTGGGCCTTCTGGCGTGCACGGCTCAGCGCGGGAAGCAATATCGCCGCCAGGATGCCGATGATCGCGATAACGACCAGTAGTTCGATCAAGGTGAAACCGTTTCGCAATTCGCGTCGAGTGGACATTCGAGGCCGCAAGTAGTACCCCCCCAGCATCAGCATTGCCAGCATCAGCGGCGCAATGCGAAGCGGAACCGGCACATAGTCCGATGGTCCGAAATCGCCGCCGGACAAAACGACGGACTGGGCCGCGTCGGCGAAGGCGTTCAGTGTGAACCGAGAGTCATGTTCATCGACGGCAATTACGAGCGCCGCCCTGCCGCCGAAGGCGAGTACCTGATGGCCATTCATGCTGGTCTCCGCGTCGGGAGAGAGAACCGTGCCGTCCGAGACCGTGACGGTAATGGGCGTGCCCTCCGCGACGATGTTGTCGAATGCGTCCCTGATGGTATCCGAGGTCAATTCCATGGTCACCGGGCCATTGCCATCGGGCTCGCCCACGGTCCACGTGATCGAACCCGCCGGTGGACCTGGCAAAAATTCGTACTGCAGCTCCCCGTACGCTGCGCCTTGCACGGATGCCGCCGTGAAGAACGCCGTTCCCGACTGGGTTGGCGCGAGCACGGTGAAGCTGATGATCGAACCGCTTGTAGGCACTTGCACCCCGGGTTTGCTTCCATCGGCGTCAGGAGACTGAAGCGTGCCCCGCGAGGCGGCGACGGTAATCAGCGTGCCGTCGGCAACGGGCTGGCTCAAGTTATCCAGGATTGTTCCGCTGGAAATCGTGACAGTGTTGGCTCCGTCCGCGATGACGGAATCGAGCGGAAGCGCAGAGAGGTCGATGGTTCCTTGTGGGCCTGGGCTATTCAGATCTCCCGCTCCGGCGGCTCCCGCAAGCAGGAAGAGCCCGGAATAGCGCGAGGTGAAGGTGACCCTATTCGCACCAGAATTCAGCGTAACGTCCGATAGGCCTTGCTGCGTGTAGCTGCCGCTTTGAAGGCGGTAGGGCTGTAGCGAGGCCTCGTCGAGGCCCGCGATATCCGAAGACTCGTACTCAATGGTGATTTGCGCAGGCTGAATCCCCGCCGCGACAAAGTCGCTTTCGCTGGAGACAATCTGACGCACGGCACTGCTTTTCAGGAGTCCTCCCCCTGGCAGCGTTCCTCCGGGTTCTGCTGGGGAAAGGATGTCCACGATGCAATTGAAGTTGCGAGGCGAATTCGTCCGGGGTGCGTCGGCGAACAAGCGCAGCCGCGTGCCAACGGCGTCCTGTGCTTCTCCGAGCAGCGTGCCTGCTGGACTCCCGCCCTCCAATGACGGGATTTCCAGGGGCAATACGGTGCTCTCCGGACGTGCGGGATCACTGCTGGAGACGCGGAGTTCATAGTCGTCGAGTATGCCGTCGCCGTCAGTGTCGATATCCGCCGCGACGTCGGCCACGGCCTCGATTTCAGGTGAGGCAAATCCAAGTCCTGCGTAATTGCGCGTGATGAACGAAGTCAAGCGGATGAAGTGAAATTGAGTAATCCCCGCTGGAGCACCTGACGTGTCTATGGCCCACGCGATATCGAAGGCATCGCCTCCCCCGCTTCTCTGGGTGATGCCAACGGCCTGCGGATCGTCCGGGCGGAGGTAGTTGTCGAGAAACGGGGGCATCGTTGGATTCAGCTTCGCGTATCCCCACGTGTATTCGACTGCATTGTTCAACGGATTGAGATCGGTCGAATTAGGGTTGCGAATGGTCCCAGCCATCAACGTCGCAACTTGCGGGGACTCGTTGTCGCGACCCGCAGGCTCGCTCACGGCCGGGAACGGCGTGTAGGAAAAGCCTCTGCTGCCCGGAATCAAATACCACGGATCGTCCGCGAGGGCATTGGAATTTATGTCTTCGCTGATTTCGATGAGCGCGGGTTCTTGCCATTTGCGTTGGGGATCGCCCGCCGTCCAAAACGCATTCGAATAGACAATGCAATCCAGCCCCATGGGATTGGCTGGATCGTCCGTCACCGGGGTATCGAACTTCAGCGTGATTGCACCGGAGGGAACGCCCAACGTCACGACCGAGTCATTATTCGGAATCCCTGGGCCTCCGCCTCCCGGCGCATCCAGCGCTTTCGCCGCGTCGGTGTAACCCGGCTGTGGCGAAACCGGCGCGTATGCGATTACGGCATCCGCCCACGGATCTTCGGCCATGCCCGATGTGGCGGTTGCCAGTACCAAGATTGCGGTAACCCAAGGGGTACGCATGGCTTTACCCTCGACCCTTACGGTAGCCGAGCATGGATAGCACGGCCAGCGCAACGGCTATGCCCATACCCGACAGAACCGGCAGCGGCACAAGCGTGTCGCTGGGAGTCCACAAACCGGGCACGCCCAAGTAGACCGACTGAATGGCAATGATGAGCCCCGTGAAAGGATTGTAGGAGGCGTTGTAGAACTCAAAGCCCGTGCCGACGGGGTCGTAGGAACCGACAACTAGTCCAGTTGACGGATTCACGGTTTGTATCGAACCGAAGCCGCCAATGACAAGATTGCCGTCGTTGTCGACGGCGACGGGACCGCCTGAGTTGAAGGTGCCAATCAAGGACCCCGCTGGCCATGCGAGGGGAGTATTGGTGTTGAACGCGTTCACCAAGTCCGCTACGGCGAACCGCCGCGTTTCGCCGGTCCAACCATCGGCCGTATAGAGGTATTGCAGCGCGGGATCAACGGCGATGGACGCGGAATAGGTCCCGACATTTTCGACGACAACTTTGAACGTAGGGGTGCCTGAGAAATCGACAAGGACCAGTTCGGGCAGATCGTAATCGTAGGGTCCAGGGCCGAGGTAAATTGCCCGGTTAATGATTAGCTGCGTATTCGAGATCCACGCGCCGGAATAGTTGTTGACGGTGTTTACCGTTGCGACGGGAGTTCCTGGAGACGCCAAGTTGACTACCGTGATCGCGCCGCTGTACCCGGCTCCAAGCGCGGCCCGGGTCGCGTCCGGCGAAATGGCCAAGAAGGAAGCATCGCCGGGATATCCCGAGGCGACCTGCGTGAAGAAGTCGAGGTTGACGCCTCCCTGCTCGAAGAGTTCGCCGCCGTTCCAAACCAGCAACCTTCCGTCTTGCATGGGAGCGACGACAACGCCAAAGGCCCCCGCCGCCGGGGTGGGAAAGTTCGTGTATTGCTCGCCTGCGCCCCACGCAGGCAATGCGGCCAGCGCCGCCAGTACTACAAAGACAATCGAATCAGGCTTCATCGTAAAAACCCCTGCGTGATGCATGACCGGCGCTCGCGACCGTGTCACGCGTTCTCCGTTGCGTGCATACCAAAAGCCACGGGACTGGTGCGGCGCTAAATGCAGGAGGTTTGGCGGGTTCCACCTACACGATTTCGAAGACGTTCGATTGCAGTACTCGTGGAAACGATGCTGCTATGCATTGAACGAACTTGCGAGAGCGGTAGACGGGAAAAGGTAGGTATTCGAAGAAGGGATCTCGAGATGCCAGAACTTTTCCGCGAAGTTGCCGCATACCAACTGCGATGTGGGGCAGGTCTTCTGGCTTCCGGATCGATCTACTGGCCGCGCCTTCCCGCTCGGTCGAGCAGTGGCGAATATGCGGCGTTCGTCCCCGGTTACAGCAGCGCGACTGCGACGGACTCTCACCGTGCTTCCCTTGGCCCACGCGCCATGAAACGAGTAATCTGGGTGTATCCCCCCCTTTCTGTTCAAGTGAGTATCAATATACGGCGTCTTACGCTGGCTGTCAAGGAGGCTGCAACGCCGGAGTGTGCGTCCCGAAAGTGGGAACCGGCAATTTCACTTGAGAAGCGGCAAGTGTTTTTCAAATGCTCGGATACACTATGCTCTTTGTCCAGGAAATAGGGGCTTGATGAGCTCTGCCGCTCTCTTCACGCCTAAGGCGTAGGAGTGAGCCTTTCATAATGACTCGTTCTTGTTAGCTTCTCCAAGACGCTATAGTTGTGAGCGCACGAGTCCCGCCAGCCGCTCGTGGAGCATCTCGGGCCACGGCCGATTCCTCCATTCTTCGAGGGTAACGCGACGCGACTGTTCTTTGTCGCGATCGAAGATATCAGCCTGCTCGCCTGCGAATTCAGCGTCGTAGATGTTTAAGTTCGCCTCATCGTTCAACCGAAATGATCGGTTGTCGAAGTTGATGGACCCGACGCTCGTCCACTGTTCGTCCACGATCAGCACCTTACAGTGGTACATCGTCGGCTGGTACTCGTAGATCGCCGCCCCCGCTTCCAGGAGCGGTCCCCATCGCGAACGGCTCGCCCGGCGGGTCAGCGCCGTATCGGTGTGCTCACCTGGGACGATGATCTCGACCGTCACGCCGCGAAGGCGCGCTTCCACCAGCGTTTGCACAGACAGGTCGTCGGGCACGAAGTAAGCGCTGGCAATCCGGATGCTTTTCGTCGCCGAGGCGATGGAAAGCAGATACATCAGCCTGGCGCTCTCGCTGCCTTCCGAGGGCGAACTCATGAACACATGCGCCCGGTGGGATCCCGCCGGGGCCAACGCGGGGAAATACTCCTGCGATTGAAGAACTTCGCTCCGTGTCTTGAGCCAGTTATCCATGAAGGCTGCTTGGCACTGAGCAACCACCGGTCCTTCCATCTTGAAATGCGAGTCGCGCCAGTGATCGGCGTCTTGGGCACACCCCCACCACAAGTCGGCGATGCCGGCCCCGCCCGTGAAGCCGACCCTTCCGTCCACGATGAGGAGCTTGCGGTGCGTCCGGTTGTTGACACGACGGATGTTGTACCACCGCAGCGGATGGTAGCGTTCCACCTCGACTCCCGCGTCCCTCAGGGACTCCACGGACTTCGGGTCCATACTCATAGTCCCCACCCAGTCCAGCAGGACATGCACTTTGACCCCGGCCCGGGCGCGGCCGATGAGGGCTTCGGCGAACTGCCTCCCGATCTCGCCCTGCCAGTAGATGTAAGTCTCAAAGGTAACCGAATGCCGGGCCGAACCGATGGCGTTGAGCATAGCGGGATAGAACTCGTCCCCGTTCGTCAGCGCGGTGATCCTGTTGCCGCCCAGCACCGCCGGAGGGAGCAGACCGCCCATGGAGCGGACGAACTGCTCGTCGGCGATTGGGAACAAGTGCTCGATCTTATGCGTGATCTTCTTCTCCCGCGAGGTCAGCACACGCACCACAAGCGACAACAAGTACGAAGCCGCGGCGGTTACGACGATCATGAGCCATGTTGGCATGGGCTATGCCAATGTCCGCACCGACCGTTCCCGGTCCCATTGCCTTGTCTTTGCCGCGGCGATGAATGCGTCTACGTTATGGGCGTCCACGACGCCCGCATCTTGTCCAACATTCGCCATTTTCAAGAGCGCTTGGCCTCCTTCGTCGACCGCGATTGCCTTAAGATGACCGAAGGCATCGCGCACGAAATCGATTGCGGCGCTTTCCGTCGACAGTGCTTTTGCGCCTTCGTCGGAGAGGATGACGGCGACCGCGTCGAATAGCACCGAGGGCGTGCCCGCTAATTGTCCGTCAGCCGCCAGCATCGAGCCGTTGGCAAGCGTTGCGCCGCCCACTTTGGGGGCGACGATCTTTACGGTAGCGCCCGCATCGGTCGCGGCTTTCTTGATCTTCTTGATGACAACGCCTTCTGAACCATCC
>JBAZRU010000360.1:0-1722 GCA_041662805.1 Candidatus Hydrogenedentales bacterium
AATGCAATTCCCAGCCGCGCAAAAACGGTTGGTAGCTACGTAAACTCGTCGTTGGCGTCGAGCGAGGCGAAACAGGCGGGTTTCGACGAAGCGATCTTCCTTCGCGAAGATGGTTCGGTCGCGGAAGGCAGCGCAATGAATTTCTTCATCGTGCTCGACGGGAAGCTCATCACGACGCCGCCGACCTCGGACATCCTCGTCGGGATCACGCGAAACTCGGTCATGGAACTCGCGAGCAAAGAACTTGGCTTGACGGTTGTCGAGCGCCCCATTGCACGCACGGAACTGTATGTTTGCGACGAGGCCTTCTTCACGGGGACGGGTGCGCAAGTTGCACCGGTTCGCTCCGTCGACCGTAGAAAAATTGGCGCGGGAGAGCCGGGACCCATATCGAAGCAGCTTCAGAACTTGTATTTCGACGTGGTTCAAGGAAAAGTCGCGAAATACGCGCACTGGTGCACACCGGTCTTCTGAAGTCTCCCTCCGCGGTTCTTGGGGGGCAAGTGAATCTGCGAGGACGAATGGACGTGGGCCGCGATAGGTCGAGGTCTGCCGTGTAGTCTGGGAGTGACGAGCCATGAGCGTGGCGTTGTGGGTTCTCTTCGCATGCGTGGCGATAGTCATTGCCGTGAGCATCGCATGGAGGTTCGGTGCGCGCGTCTTCCGTCTGCCCTGCCCCGCCACGTTTGCCTGGGTTCTCGAAAACGACTTCATGGAAAAGCGCGGAGGAAGCGCCTCGGTAGTGGAGCGCCTTCGCCTGAAACCGGGCATGCGCGTAGCCGACATCGGGTGCGGGCCGGGGCGCTTGACGCTGCCGATTGCGGAGCGAGTGGGCCCTTCGGGAGAAGTTGTCGCCTTGGACTTGCAGCCCAAGATGATCGCGCGTGTCGAACGCCGCTCGCGTGATCGTAATTTGACAAATGTGAAGACGATCCACAGCGGCGCGGGTGAAGGGAAGCTTCCGAAAGACTACTTCGACCGTGCTATCTTGGTCACCGTTCTTGGCGAGATTCCCGATCGACAGCGCGCTCTGAAAGAGATTTGGTCGGCGCTCAAGCCCGGAGGCTTTCTCTCCATCACGGAAATCCTGCCCGATCCGCATTACCAGCGCCTATCCACGGTGCGGCGCTTGACCGAGGCAGCGGGGTTTCGCGTCGGAGATACCATTGCTTCGTTGTTTTCGTTTACGATGCACGTGTACCGCCCGGAATGAAGCGACCGACCATGTAGCATGAGGGAATATGGCTGAACTTCGCAGCTTCTTCGTAATTGACAGTCTCCAAGAGCAAGTAGCGTCATTTATGGCGTCTACGGTGCAGGGCTACATGCCCGTCGCCGGCATGTCCAACCTCTTTGTCGAGGTCGCTCCGGGCATGGAAATTGTCCGCCTGCTCGATATTGCCGTGAAGGCGACGGACGTGCGGCCCGCGATCCAGGTGGTCGAACGCAGTTTCGGCACGCTGGAGGTCCACTCCGAATCGCAAGCAAATGTCCGGCAGGCCGGAGACGCCGTGTTGAAGGCGCTCGGCCAGACCGAAGATGCCCGCCAGAAACCGTACATCGCGTCGAGCACCGTCATCCGGAACGTCGACGCTTACCACGCCTCGTTGATCAACAAGAGCCGAAGCGGTTCCATGTTGTTGGCTGGGCAAACGTTGTTTATCCTGGAAACCCAGCCCGCGCTGTATGCGGTGTTGGCCGCAAACGAAGCGGAGAAAGCGA
>JBAZRU010000360.1:1732-3913 GCA_041662805.1 Candidatus Hydrogenedentales bacterium
CGTCACGCTGGTGGATATCCGTCCGTTCGGCAATTACGGTAGGCTATACTTGGGCGGAGACGAGGCCGACGTGGTTGTCGGAAGCGACGCGGCAATTCGCGCGTTGCAGGGATTGGCTGGTCGCGAGCACGGGAAGCTGTCCGCAAGTTAGCGCACGAAAATGGAATCGCCTCGATAGGCGGGCAAATAGACCAAGGGAGAGACGTAACATGGCCGAAGCGTTGGGAATGGTGGAGACGAAGGGTTTCGCGGCGATGGTCGAGGCGTCGGACGCCATGGTGAAGGCCGCGAAAGTAGAGCTGATCGGGTACGAAAAGATTGGCGGCGGATTTGTGACGGCAATCGTGCGCGGGGACGTCGCGGCCGTGAAGGCGGCATGCGAAGCCGGCGAACGTAGCGCGCGCGCCGTGGGCGAAGTGGTCGCCGTGCACATCATCCCGCGCCCGCACGCGAATGTGGACGTGGCCCTTCCCCTCGGCCGCAAAGACGAAGCCGCCAAAGAGTACAAGAAGTAGATTCGACAGTCGATTGTCAATGGTTCGAGGTGTGCGTCGAAATGTCGCTTGCTCCGCAACTTGAAAATGTCCGCGAGAGAATCCTTGTGGCGGCCCGGAATCATGGGGCCACGAATGTCCGCGTTTTCGGTTCGTTTGCGCGGGGAGAAGAACGGCCCGACAGCGATATCGACCTGCTGGTCCGATTCGAGGCGGGACGCAGTCTCCTGGATCGTATCGCTCTGATGCAAGAGATCGAGGATCTCACGGGGCGAAAAGTCGATGTCGTAAATGAACGTGCCCTTCATTGGTTTGTTCGGGATAGCGTACTTGCAGAGGCGGTAGCGTTGTGAAGGACGAACGTCTCTATTTAATACACATTGTCGAGAGCCTTGAGCGTATTCGTGCGTACGCTGCCGAAGGAAGAGATGCATTCTTCGAGAAGACAATGATTCAGGATGCGGTTCTCAGGAATTTCGAAGTCATCGGCGAAGCAACGAAACGCCTGCCGGACGCATACCGCCAGACCGCGCCTCAGGTTCCCTGGCGCCAACTTGCGGGCCTGCGCGATATCCTGATTCATCAATACGAAGAGGTCGACCTGGAAGAGGTCTGGCTCTATGTCGAGAAGGAAGTGGATACGCTCTACTCCTCTCTCAAGGAATTGTTAGGCGATGTCTATCCTCCCAAGAGTTGACGAAAACCGAAAGTAATCAAATGCAGATCGGTCGCGTAGTTGGAACGGTGGTGAGCACGGCGAAAGAACCCTCCCTAGAAGGGCGGACGTTCCTGGTCGTGCGCATTCTGGATGTCGAGGCCAAGGAAACCGGCGCATACGTCGTAGCGGTGGATGCCGTCGGCGCGGGCGTCGGCGAGGTCGTGCTCGTGGCATCGGGCAGCAGCGCGCGGCTCACGGAAGCCACGCGAGACAGGCCCAGCGACGCCGTAATCATGGCCATCGTAGACGCGTGGGACATTGATGGAACCGTCAAGTGGCGCAAGAACGCGTGAGCGTTTTTCGTGTGGTCGCGTTCGAGGCTGAAGACTAGAGAGTATGCACTTCATGAGTGATTCGCGTGTCCCAGCAGGAAACAATGCGATGGTCGACGAGGCCGTGGCGAAAGCATGCCGCGCGTTCGAAGAGATGGGGGAGTGTTCCCTCGCCCTTCGCTACCGGCTGGTCGAGGCGATGCGCGAAGCGGCGACGATGCACGTGAAGGAACTCTCCATTTCCGCGGCCGAAGAGACGGGCCTCGGGCGCGCTGAAGACAAGGTCAAGAAGAATCTGCTGGTCATCGTGAAGACGCCGGGGCCGGAGATGCTGGAGCCCCGGGCGAAGAGCGGCGACAACGGCCTGATGCTGACCGAACGCGCACCGCATGGCGTGATCGGCTCGATCATCCCCACCACCAATCCAACGGAAACCGTCATCAACAATGCCGTCGCGATGATCAGCGGCGGGAATGCCGTCGTCTTTAATGCCCATCCCAGCGCCAAGAGATGCTCCAACCGCTGTGTCGCGATTCTAAACGAAGCCATCGTGAACGCGGGCGGACCCGCGAACCTGCTTGCGAGCGTGGCCGACCCGACCATCGAAACGGCCCAGGCCCTCATGCGGCATCCGCGCATCGCGCTGTTGTGCGTAACCGGCGGGCCGGGTGTCGTCCAGGCCGCCATGCTATCCGGC
>JBAZRU010000360.1:3923-7164 GCA_041662805.1 Candidatus Hydrogenedentales bacterium
AAAAAAGTGATTGCAGCAGGCCCGGGCAATCCGCCTGCCGTCGTCGACGAGACCGCCGACATCCCAAAGGCGGCCCGCGACATCGTCGCGGGGGCCTCGCTCGACAACAACGTCATCTGCACGTCGGAGAAAGAGATCATTGTCGTTGCGTCCGTGGCCGACGAGTTGAAACGGCACATGATCGCAAATGGCTGTATCGAAGTCGCTGGCCAAGACATCGAGCGCCTGTGTGACGTGATTTTCGAGTCGCGCAAAGGGCGCCACGGCGTCATCAACAAGCAATGGGTGGGCAAGAACGCCTGCCAGATCCTCGCGAAAATCGGAATTCAGGCAACGCCGGAGACGCGCCTCGCGATTTGCGAGGTGGACCGAGAGCACGCGCTGCTGTGGACGGAGCAACTAATGCCGGTAATGCCGGTCGTGCGCGTGCGCGACGTGGACGAGGCAATCGAATTGGGCGTGGCGTGCGAAGGCGGGCGGCGGCACACGGCGACGATGCACTCGCGCAATATCGAAAAGCTGAGCAAGATGGCGCGGCTGATCAACTGTTCGATCTTCATCAAAAACGGCCCGACGTTTGCCGGTCTCGGGATGGGCGGCGAAGGGTATACCTCATTCACAATCGCAAGCCCAACCGGCGAGGGCATGACATCGCCTATCAGTTTCACGCGCGAACGCCGCTGTACGCTGGTGGACGCGTTCAGGATTGTATAATGTCCGATGGGCCACGTGAAGAAAGGGAGGCATTGACCGCTGGTAGCGGTGGTACTGATAACTTGCCCCTCCTTCTCGATGGCCTAGATCTGCAATGTGTGTCAACTCGCGGACTCCTAAGCATAGAAAGTGCACTTGAGGCACAGTTGCCGCCCCATGTATTGCCAACAAAGATGGGATATACAAGTGCTTCGCCGACAATTCGAAGGGATGATCTTGCGTTCCGGTCAGTCTACTCCGTTGTTTAAATTGACGAGTACGCGCGGGTCCGCCCTGCCCGTACCATTTGGCCCAATCGTGTCCGTGAACCTTGCAGACGCGACCGCCAAAGAAGAAGAGCAAGCGTGCGAAGAGGGGCTAGCTGAATGACCGACTACAGTTATACGCCTGAGACGGGGTTTCAGATGAATACCGGTTTTGGGTTCAAGACGATATGGGTAATCGAATCTCTGCCCGATGGGGACTATCGCACAGGAAGAGAGCTATATGACGATACTCTTGTCTTCTACAACATCAGAGATCCCGAATTGTGCGTGGAGTTTGTAGAGGTAGTCGACCGCGCGGGTCTGTTTTCGGTGCTGCAGCAAGTGAAGTCTAGAGTTCAACAAACTGGCCAAGTTCCCCTCCTTCATCTTGAGGCTCATGGCGACGTGGATGGCTTGCAGCTGAAGCACGGTGAGTTCATTACCTTCGAGGAACTCATGGCCCCATTGCGCGACATCAATATTCTGGTGCAAAACAACCTATTTGTGGTCGTTGCCGCTTGCCGGGGCGCGCATCTGATTAAGGGCATTGATCTGGACAAGCGATCACCCGTTTGGGGCTTCTGCGGACCATCTCGCGAGATTTCTGCTGATGACGTACATCATGGTTATAGGGCATTCTATGAAGAGGCGGTCACCTCGGCAAATATGAACTTAGCGCTTGCCAAGCTTAAGGAGGCAATACCGCACTGCGCTGACCATTTCCATCTGTTAAATTCGGAGTATCTCTTCCTTTTGGCATACCGAGAATACTTTACGCAGACAACAACGCCTCAAGCTATTGAGGAGAGGATCAATAGACTTTCCGCTACTCTGAGGGCTGAATTGCCCGGTCCAATGGACTGGCACGAAGCAGAGAGAATGCTGCAAGTTCGCTTCGGCACCGAGGAAGGATGGCGGAGTGATTTCGAGAGATTGAAGGCGAACTTCTTCTTTCATGACCTGTATCCCGCAGGAGCTTCACTGCCGAATCCCACATATGAAGATGCAATGCGTTTTACCATGTTGTCGGATAGTCAGTAAGTGCCCAGTTGTAGTCGCACGAAGAGTCGTAGGCAGGCATCGCGTTCTGCAGAAAGGCAAACGGTAAGTGCCGGTTCTAGGGATGGTTGAGTTCTCTGCGATAGCCGTAGGCATTCGCGCAAGCGATGCGATGGTCAAAGCGGCGCAGGTCGAACTGATCGAGTCGCGCCCGATTACGCCGGGCAAATACATGACCCTCGTAACCGGTAGCGTCGCGGCGGTCGAAGCTTCGGTGCAGGCGGGCGTCGAGAACGCGGGCCAGGACAACGTCATCGAATCGTTCGTGTTGGCCAACCTCCACGAGCAGGTATTGCCTGCCATTACCGGAGTCGTGCCGGGACCGGACATTGAGGCGGTTGGTGTGATTGAGACAAACGCGGCGGCGGCGGTTGTACAAGCTGCAGACGCGGCGTGCAAGACTGCTCCGGTGCAGTTGATCACGTTGCACTTGGCCAATCACATCGGCGGCAAGGGCTATACAACGTTTACGGGACAGATTGCCGACGTGGAGTCCTCGTTGGATGCCGGGGCTCGCGCCGCCGGAGTACACCTCGTGGAGCGCGTCGCCATTCCGAACCCGTATCCCGAAATATGCGAATTTCTTCTAAAACGGCCAACGTGGTGAAAAAGCGGTATAATTCGTGCGGCAAGGGGTAGTGCCAGCGCGATCATGTGGGTTGAGGGTAGAGACGCGCCGCGTTTTGTCGGCGTATGGCACGGGTTGGACAACATGATTCCTGGTCAGGTCGTGGGCCGTTTGGTGGCGAGCAAGCAGCTATCCGCGTTTGATGGCGTGCGCTTTCTGCTGGTTCAACCCATCAACGAGCGAAATGAGCCGAGTGGCAACACCGTTGTGGCATGCGACGGCATTGGCGCAAACGCCGGTGAGTACGTCTATATGGCACAGGGACGCGAGGCGACATTTTTGTTGCCGGACAAGTTCAACCCTGCCGACCTGACGATCATCTCAATTATCGACGAGGTGACGTCATGAGCCCTCGAACCTTCGGGGGATTGGGGTGTCTAACTCGGTTGAACGGGGCAGACGAATACGTCGTGCGTGCGAAGGGGACCACTCAGTGAAGCTTGCCCGGGTAGTGTCGCACGTGGTTTCGACCCAGAAACACCCGTTCTACAAGGGAATCAAGACGTTTATGGTGAAGCCCCTGAGGCTGGACGGCTCCGAAGACGGCAGCACGTTTGTTGCCGCGGATCGGGTCCAGGCCGGAATCGGGGATTTG
>JBAZRU010000361.1:0-7161 GCA_041662805.1 Candidatus Hydrogenedentales bacterium
CAGTGGAGGCACCGGCGGTGAGGGCCATGCCCGCGAGAAAACTCCTTCTGGAGATGGAGGTGCGATTACGACCGGTGGATGGCGTTTGCATGGCGGCGGCTCCCTTTGCTCTTCGCTGCGGATACGTATGGGAATGACTATACACGGGACGGGGCGGGGAGGACGAGTGCGGCGCGTGAGTGGAGCTGGGCTTTGTCTGCTTTGGGGGATGGGGTAGAATCTCTGAGGAGACTGGTGAATTCGATAGTCGCGCAAGGAGCACCCATGGCATCAATAACCATTCGTCTTGGCGAGATCGCGCATGCGCGCAGCGGCGACAAGGGCGCGGCGGCGACGTTGGGCGTGTTCGCGTACACGCCGGACGGCTATGCGTTCTTGCGCGGGTACTTGACCGCGGAACGCGTCGAGGAGTTCTTTAAGCCGATGGGGTGCGAAAAGGTGAAGCGCTACGAGGTGCCGAACCTGAATACGTTGAACTTCGTGTTGCCCGAGGTGCTCGCGGGCGGGGGAAGCCGATCGTTGCGGATCGATGCGCAGGGCAAGGCCGTCGGCCAAGTGGCCTTGGAGATGGGGATCGAGATTGAGGAAGAAGTGCTTGCTGCTTGTGTCAAGATGCCGGCTGGAAGCCGGCGGTACGAAGAGGGGGAGCAGGCTGGAAGCCTGCACCACAACACGCCTGCAGATGGCGCGGGGCAGGCATGAACGCATCGCTTGTGCTTGTCGAAACCCCGCACGCCGGCGTGGTTGCGATCACGCTCAATCGCCCGGAACGGCGCAATGCATTGAGCATCCCGATGATGCAGGCGTTGTGCGATGCGTTGGATTGCGCCAATGCGGACGCGTCGCAGCGCGTTATCATTCTACGCGGTGCGGGACCTGTCTTTTGCGCGGGACTCGACTTGAAGGAATCCCTGCAACAGGAACGTGCGCACGAATCCGCGGAACTCGTGGCGCGCACGTTGAAGACCATCGCCGAGTCGCGCGCCGTCACCATCGCGGCTGTGCACGGCGCGGCCATCGCTGGCGGCGCGGGAATCCTATCCGCGTGCGATCTCGTGGTCGCCTCGACCGAAACAAAAGTCGGCTATCCGGAAGTCCGTCGCGGGTTGGTCGCGGGGCTCGTCATGACGTTCATGCGGCGTCAGATGCGCGAGCGTGACGCGCGTGAATTGCTCGTCCTCGCGGAACTCGTGGATGCGCGCCGCGCCATGGAAATGGGGCTCGTGAACCGCGTCGTCCCCGTGGGGACGCACATGGACCACGCCCTCGAACTGGCCCGCGTCGTGATGAAAGGCGCGCCGGGCGCGGTGTCGCATGCCAAGGGTATGTTGCGCGAGCTGTGGCCGAACACACTCGATGCGGACCTGGCGTATGCGCTCGAACACCACAAGACTGCGCGCGCATCGGCGGAGGCCGTCGAGGGGATTGCGGCGTTCAATGAAAAACGTCTGCCGAAGTGGGATCCGGAGTGAGTCACAAGACGGATCGGCCGGATCCGACCGATTGGTCATATGCTTGTGCTGCGAAGAGCGGCTACGAAGCCATGCGCACGAAGATGTGCTTTGCACGGTCGACGTTGGCGGGAGCGTCTGCGGATTCTGGGTCCTTCTGAAAGGCGCGGAACTGCTCTTTCGAGTAGGCCGCTACGTCGCTTGTATCGTCTGGCAACGCCGCGCCTTGCCAGACGTCGAGAAGCACGTACTCGCCATCGCAGCGCCATGCGGTGAGCTCAATCGCGAACACGCGGTTTCCGCTTGCGAAGAAGATGTTGCCGGTGAGGGCTGTCGCGGGTGCGCGCATGCGCTCCGGCTCCAGGACGCGCGCGCGCACGCCGCCAAACGCGACGGGGCGCACGTCGTTCCAGGAGACGCCTTGCGCCTCCAATTCCGCCCGGACTTCCGCGAGCGCGTCCATACGTCTCTGGGCCGCATCCGGCCCTGCGGCGGCTTCCACCTGGACATCCGGACGGAACACGCGCCGCTCTTCTTCAAAGAGCAACTGTCCCGAGTAGCTTCCTTCCGGGCACACGGCAAGCGCGGTGTCGAGGCGATTCTCGGCGATGCCTTTCAACAAGGTCATGGAGAACGCGGTAATCGCGCGGTCTTCTACGCCAAAAATGGACGACCGGAACGAATAGGCCCCCGCGAGGAGGGTGCCTCCCGATAGCAGCATCACAAGTACCGTGATGAGACCGGAATTGGAGTGGGTGCGTCGGGCCTTTGTGGCCACGCGAAAACGAGGAGACCCTGCAATCTGATCCAGGGCCTCGCCCTCAAACTCAAGCCGTCTATATTGTGCAGCCCGCATGTGCGTGTCGTTGCTTTCTTGTCCAAGTATCGACGCGAAGCATTGCTTCCCGGTATACGTCTGAGTAATCAAGGAAACCGTCGCAGCACCAGGTACAGGCGTGCGGTCTCCGACCGCCTTTAGGCTACCGAATCAAAGCGCATTGGTCAAGCAAAAAGCCGGAGGCAACACAACCCGTTGGGGCATAAGACATTCAATCCCCCTGGATTTAGGTTGCGTTCGTTTCGGGATGCACGAAGGAAGGGCTTGGGGTGGGCGGAGGAGGGTTCGGCGAGATGTCCAGGGGATGTGGTTAGTAACTTGCGGACGTTTCGGCGAAAGCGCCCTAGTGCGCTTGCGAGCGTACACGAACAGAGAGGTGAGAGTCCTCTCCAGGCACGCACTCTCCGGCCTGTAATCGACTGCAACTGCATCCGTCGCGAGGCGGGGTGGAGAGCAGCAGGAGGTGAACGGCCAGTCCGTAGGATGACGAACTCGTTTCGGCCTGATGTCCCGGCGAGCCGGCTAGGGTATGGCGAAGCCTGGAAGGAACCCGATGCGCTGAGGGGTAGTGTGTTAAAGCGGCGTCGGGGGGACATGGGGTGGTTGGAGACGGAATGGTCAGGAAGGGCGTGTACGTGAAGCAAGGAGACCTGTTCGGGTGTAAGGACGGTGTTCATGTCCGTGAGAAGGACCGAAGAGCCGCCGGGCAGGAGTCAGAGCCATCATAGTAGCGATGAAGCGCCGTAACGGGCGTGGAGCGAAGGGTGGCAGGAAGGTGGATATGCGCAGACCGCGGACGTGGACAGACTGGGTGTGAGTGTCCGATAGGACTAAGCAAGCCCAACCAAGCCTCCACCGGCGTACCGGTGGAGAGCATACCCCAGGAACGTGGGAGGCGCATATGTCGGCGACCCGGTATCGGGAGCGCGCAGTTAAAAATGCGAGCACGACCGAGGGCAACATCCTTAAGTTGCAGTCAGTCTCATTCGCCGATCCGCTCTTGCGGTAAAACCACCGACTGGAGAGCCGTATGCGGGAGATCCGCACGTACGGTTCGGAGGGAGGGGAGACCGGACAACCGGTCTTCCCTACCCCTATCTTTTTTTCTCAGGCGGTTTCTTTTGCGCCCCGCGACATAAACATCAGGCCCAGCCCAATGGCAATGAGCACGGCACCTAGCGCCACATTCCACAGGTACGCGGGAGAACCCCAAAGCCACGGGATGAGCGCCAGCATCATGACTCCAATGACAATTGTGCAGATGCCCACGATGCGGAACGGAGACATCATCGTCTGCCCCGACACGGCGTCTCCGGGCAGTTGGCCTATCGGCGTTGCCAAGCGTATCTGGAAATCGTCGGAGCGCTTTTCTTCTTCCTTGGTCATGGGTTTGATGAGGCTGATCACGATCATCGTAACGTAGGTGACGATAGTCGTGCTGATGAACATGAAGATTTCCATCTTCCACGTTGTGCCGAAGAAGACGACATCTTCAGTGGCCGGCTTCCACTGCATGAACCCAATGTCCCAAATGCCGGTCTTGTAGAAGTACGACAAGAAGAACAGGGCCAGTCCCAACGACAAACCGGCGATGAATCCGACCATGGCGCTGAGGCTTGTCGCGCGCCGCGACACGAGTCCGAGCAGCATGGGGACCGCCACGGGGGCCGTTGCCACGCCGAACAGGGTCACCATGATCCGGAACAGGTCTTCCGCCTTGCCGCGCGACATCAGGAAGGCCGCGCCCAGCGCAACCACGCCGACGAGGAGGGTCATGAGACGTCCGATCTGCACGAGTTCCCGTTCGGACGCTTTCGGGCGGATCAATCTCTTGTACACGTCGTTCGTCAACACACTAGCGCAGACGTTGTAATCGCCGCTCAACGTCGACATGGTCGCCGCGAACATTGCGGCGATCGCGAGCCCGAGCATGCCTGCGGGGAGCAGCATCGAACAGACGGCGGGATAGACATCTCCCGCGTCCTTGAGGTCCGGGATGAAGCTGTGCGCCGCAATCGCGGGGAAGAACATCAGCGGCGGTCCGATCACGTAGAGCGCGACGACGAGCAAACCGACTTTGCGCGCATCCTTTTCCTTGGGCACGCAATAGTACTTTTGAATCAGGGACCAGTTGATGCTGCTCCAGGCGAGGCTGTACAGCACGACCAGCGGCAGCACGTACGACCATCCGAAATCGCCGCCTGTGAGATTGAAGAAGCCATCCGGCGAGTTTTCGAAGATGGCGGTCAGTCCGCCGGCCTTGTTGATGGACAAGGGCAAGACGACAAGGATGCCCACGGAGAGCACGACGAACTGGATGAAGTCCGTCACGGCGACGGCCCACAGCCCGCCCATAAACGTGTAGATCAGCATAATCCCGCCCGCGCCAAGGATGGACCACTTGATGTCCAGACCGACGCAAATGGAGATGAACTTGCCGGTCGCGAAGAGTTTGATGGCGTCGTCGATGATTTTGACCGGCACGCCCTGCCATGCGAACACCTGCCGCAACGCGGCGCCATAGCGTGTTTCCAAGTATTCGACTGGGCTGTGAATGCGCGCACGCCGCCATGGCTTGGAGAACAGCAGGGCGCTGAACAAGGCAGCGGGCACGGCCACCCAGAGGAGCGTCACGCCCACCCAGCCGTGCCGGTAGCAGACGGAGGGATAGAAGACGAAGGCCGCCACGCTGAAGCTCGTCATGTAGAAGGAGACGCCACTCAGCCACCAGGGTATCGCGTTGCCGCCGCAGAAGTAGTCCTTCATCTCGCGCATGTGGCGATAGAAATAGACGCCGATGAGCAACATCAATACGAAGTATCCCACCAACATTGCGTAGTCGGGGAATTCAAGCGTTCGATAGACGGTCTTTTCCACGGTACTCAGCCCCCCTTGCGAGTAAAGACGCTACGTTCTCCGGTTGTGCATAAACTCATTTCGTCGCGCCGAGTGAACGCGCATATTTCACGCACTCCGCAATCGCCTGCTTGGTTTGCTCCTCGGTCAGGTCGACGCCTTTGGTTCCTTCGAATTCGATGGTGATGGGACCCTGGTAACCTTTGGCCTGTAGCGTTTTCCAGATTTCAGGGAACTTCACGATGCCTTTGCCCAGCGCGGGGAAGACCCACGATTCGAGGCCGCCGTCGTGATCTTTGAATTCGAACGTGGCCACGTAGTCGATGCTCTTCTTGAGTTCCGCGACCGCGTCCGCGCCTTTGTTGTAGTAGGTGATGTTGCCGGTGTCGAAATTGACGCGGATATTCGGATGGTTGATTGCCTTCATGGTCTCGACCTGGACGTCGCCGTTGGTGCCGAGGTCGGGATGGGTTTCCAGGGTGATCGTCACGCCGTAGTTCTTGGCGATATCGCCGGCCTTGCGAAGGCGTTCGAATACGGCTTCCTTCGGGGCGTCGTTCCGCTTGGCCGAAATGAACATGTACTTGACGTCCATCTTCGCGCAGGTCGCCAACTGGACACCCAACTCGTCGACGCACGTATTTTTGGAGAGGTCGGTGTTTCCGCGCACCACGAGGGCGGTCAGCTTGTGGTCCGCCAACTTCTTCATGATGGCGTCAATTTGATCGGGCGCGGGCACGTTCAAGAAGATGTAGTGAACGCCCAGGGACGGCAGGTGTTCCCACGCCGCTTCTTCGAACTTGCCGTAGCTCGCCAGCCGGACCGCCAACGGATTGCCAGCGTCGTCGGCATGCGCGGGCATCGTCGCGCAGGAAGAGAGCGCCAGTGCGGCGAACGTCGCGACACCCAGGCACCAAAACGTCGTTTTCATCATAGCCGTGTTACCCCCTCGTACATGAAGGCGCCGGGATTTTCGCAGTCCCGGCGCCGTTCTCATTGTTTCGGACACCGTTGGAGAGTGCTAGGCGAGTTCTTTCCGGTGCGCCCAGACTTTCTGGAACGCCTTCTTGTATTGCTCGACCATCTCGGGCACGTCTTTGGTCCAGTAGGGCAGCGCGATCGCGGTGGCATTTGCCTGGTCCGTACCGGGAAGCTCGGGGATGATGGGCTTGTGGTGCCACCATTCGTCTTCCTTGTATACGGCGCACGTATGCTGCGGCAGATAGTGCTGGGCCGTTGCGTTCACGCCTTCGGCTGCCAATGCCTTTACCGCTGCCTCGCGGGTCATGCCTGCTTCTTTCTCGTCGATGAACAGCATGTTCCAAGAGTAGTGCAGGCGCTGCATGTCTTTGCGGCCGCTGGACTGCTCGTACAAGCCGGGGAGCTGGAGGATTTCGTCGTTGAGTGCCCGAACCTGTTTGGCCCCCGCCGCATTGCGCGGTTCGAGATCGACCAACTGGCATCGGGCTAAGGCCGCGGCCATGGGGTGCATCCGGAACTTCATGCCCAGACCGGAACCCTTGTACTTCTGATAGGCGTTGTCCTTGTCGACGCTGCCGAGTTGATAGTCCATGAACGCCGTCGCGCGGGCGTGGTCGTCGGCGTTTTGGTAGACGCCCATGCCGCCTTCGATGGCGGGCAAGGGTTTCGACGCCTGGAAACTGAAGATCGCCATGCGGCCCCACAGGCCCGTGTACTTGTCTTTGAGCTTTGCGCCGTGCGCGTGGTCGCTGTCTTCGAGGACGATCAGGCCTTTCTCGTTTGCCCAGTCGCAGATAAGGTCCATGTCGGCGGGCAATCCGATCCAGTGGACGGGAAGGATCGCCTTGGTGTTGGGGGTAAGGCGCTTCTTTGCGTCTTCGAGATCGAGGTTCAAGGTGCGTGGGTTGATGTCCACGAACACCGGTACCAATCCGAAGATGCGCATGGGGAGAATGGTGGCAAAGAAGGTGTAGCTGGGGACCATGATCTCGCTGCCGGGCGGCAGGTTCAGCGCGAAGAACATGGAGGCCAGCG
>JBAZRU010000362.1:0-7144 GCA_041662805.1 Candidatus Hydrogenedentales bacterium
CCTAACGAAGACGGCACAGCGCCTGGAACACGACGAGCGCGTGGAACTGGTCGAGCTGACGTTCGACGAAGTAGAACGAATGCTTGCCAGCCTCGAATTCGACGACGGGAAAACGATCATCGGGTTGCGCGAACTTCAGGCGTATCTTCGAAACCGGGCATCCTGAGAGTCAGTTCTTCTCGAACACGCACACCGTTTCCACGTGCGCGGTATTGGGAAACATGTCGACTGCCGTAACGCGTGCAATGGTCCATCCCGACTGGACAATCACCTTTGCGTCGCGCGCGAGCGTCGCGGGGTCGCAAGAGACATACACGATGCGGCTCGCGTCGGCTTTCGCCAAATCCGGCGCGATAGCTTTCGCCCCGGTGCGCGGAGGATCCAAGAGCACGGAATCCCAGGCGGACGTCCGTAGCGCACGGCAGAAATCGTTTTCGGAGCCTACGCGGTAGGCCCCCGCGCGCACCGTGTTCGCCGCTTCGACCACCGCTCGATTGTGGTCCAGTCCGGAAACGTCCACTGCCGCCGGCAGCGCCGCGGAAAGGTTGCCGTTGCCGCAATACAGGTCGAGCACGCGGTGAGCGCCCTTTAGCTCTTCGCGGACGACACGCAGCAGGACGCGGTTCAGCAACAGGCTGGATTGGCTGAACGTCCCGTTGACCACGGGAAAGCCGTCGAAATGAAAGAAATGTCGCGGCGCATCGTCCCTTTCGGTTTGCGCCAAGGGGAAGAGTTTGCGAACCGCGGAGTTCGGCGCTTTGGTCCACGCAAGGACCTCGTCGCCGTCGGGATTCACCGTGAGTTCCACGCTGCACGTTGGTTTCGCTTGCCGGAGCAGCCCCAATGCCTCGTTTAGCTTGGGGTGGCACAAAGGGCATGCATCCAAATCCACCACGTCGTGCGACCACGCGCCGTAGAAACCGATTTTCGTGTCGTCGCCGTGAAACTCCGCGCGGGTGCGATAGCCAAGGCGCAGCGAATCGTCTTCCGTCCACCCAACGTCTGCATCGATGCCGCCAATGCGTTTCAGGCAATCGGAGACGATGCGCTTCTTCCATTCCGCTTGCGGGGGATACGCGAAGTGCAGCCACGTGCAACCGCCGCAGACACCGAAGACGTCGCAAGGAGGGTCGGTTCGATGCGGCGAGGCCTCAAGCAGCGAATCGGCTTCGCCCCAAAAGACGCCTTTGGTGAGGCGCACGTTTCGCAGGCGCACTTTGTCGCCTGGAAGGACGCACGGAACGAAGCACACACGACCGTCGATACGGCCAACGCCATGCCCGCCGTGGGCCAGTCCCGTGATCTCGACAACGGGGTTCTTCTCTGGACTGTTCGCTTGCATACGCCTCCTGCTTGTTGCTGCCGATTATCGGCGAAACCGGTGCGGAATGCGTAGTCTTTTCTTTTCAATATGTTTTTGTCCGCACATTCCTTGAAGGCCCATAGCGCCGGTCCTATACTCCGGCTTGAACTAGTTGAACGAGGAATTGCGAGGAAGATGAGCTTGATTGAAGAGACCGAGGCTCCGCGCAGGGCGTCCGCGGCCGATTTCGTGTGGCCGATTGCGCTTGCCGCGATTGTGTATCTTGTCACCGCGATACCGTATTGGCAAGCCGAACGCCATGCCCCCGAGGGCGCGCGTTTTATTGGGCAGGTGGCGCAGGGCGAGCGTATCAACGCCTATTTCTCGTTCATTCGTCAAGCGGCGAAGGGGCACTATCTCTTCGTAAATTCCATGACGTATCTGGACCAGGAACCTGGGTACTTTAACGTGGAGTTTCTGGTGCTTGGCCGGCTCATGCGGTGGTTCGGGTGGAACACGCGGATCGCATTCGAGGTTTGGCGGTTTTTGGGTGCGTTGTTCCTTTTGAGCGGATTTGCGTTCCTTGCCCACGTGGCTTTGCGGGATACGGTTCAGCGGCGTATCGCGGTTCTGATGTGTGCGTTCGGCGGCGGTCTTGGCACGTATGCGGCATCTATCCATCCTTTCGGACAGATGCTCGAAGATCCTCATGTCGCTCTGACGCACGGACTGTGGATCGCATTGATGGCGTGCATGGTGCTGGGCGAACGCGATGGCCGCACACAGTGGTATGTGGCGGCGGCGTGTTTAGTTTTGGTGCAGGGCCTCTGCGGACCCCAGAATCTCATTGCGCTGGCTGTAGTCGCAGTACTTTTCATCGGATTCGAATCACTTGTGACGAAACGATTCGATTGGCGCAGAAACATGTTGCGCGTGCTGCCCGCGCTTGTATCGGCACTGCTTATAGCCTACTACATGCGTCTCTCGGCCTTTGGGCCCGTTGCTTTCTTCTTGTCAGCTCTAGGCCGCGGCATCCCCGGTCTGCATTGGTATCTCCTAAGCTTGGGCTTGGCGGGTGTGCTCTTCGCGATGCGCATTGCATTGATCCGTTTACTCCCTCCGGCATCGTCAGTTGAACGCTTATTGTTTGCGTGGGCGGTCGTACCGTCTTGTCTCACTGAGTTTGCACAAAATGCTCCTTCTGTCGCGCCCATGATCGTGCTTGGCGTGGCCCTGCTTCGATTCCCGAAGGGGAAATGGCTGGGGGTGAAGAGCCCCGCGCTGCTTGCGCTTGTCGCGGTGTTTCTGCTCGCGAACAGTTGCGCTAGCGTGTTTGTGTTGAAGTGGGTCACCGCCGATGCCATTGCGAAGCAAAGCAATTACGTGACCAAAGCCGAGTTGCTTGCCTTCGCGTGGTTAAACCAGAACACGAAACCGCATGAGGTGATCGCCGCGCCACTCCCGATGAGCAACCTCATGGGACAGTTTGTGGATGCGCGGACCGTCGCGGGACACGGAGCGCTGAGTCCCGATGCGGGCCGGTTGAGCGCGCAGCTCGACATGTTCTTTCGAGGGGAGATGAGCGCCAAAGACGCGCAGTCGTTTCTTGCGGACCATCAGATTCGTTTTCTGTTCACCGAGGTTGGCGACGGCAGCATGGGGCCGGAGTATTTTGAAACTTTTCCCGGCGTTAGAGTGTCTAATGATGACGGAGGGGTGACTTTGTACTCGGTGGAACCCGTGTTGGGGAATGAGATTACGCACCCACCCCACGTGACGCTGGCAAGAGCAGGGTCCAGAGATTAGAATAGTCACCAGAAGCCAGTCAGCATGGATGGCGCGTGGCCAGATACGCAAGGAAGCACCTGTGAAGACCTACGAGACCCGCGAAGAGATTGCCAACGTCGTTACGCACGCCATCGGTGTCGTGCTCAGCGTTGTCGGTCTGGTTGTGTTGATCGCTTCTTCGGTCATGAAGGGCGATCCGTGGCAGATTGTCAGCTTCTGCATCTACGGGTCGTGCATGTTGGCGCTGTACCTTGCCTCCACGTTTTATCACTCCTTTCAGTCTCCGCGCGTGAAGCATCTATTTCGGATCTTCGATCACTGCGCAATTTATCTGATGATTGCGGGAACGTATACCCCGTTCGCGTTGCTCAATATGCGCGGCCCCTGGGGATGGAGCATCCTTGGTGTCATCTGGGGGCTTGCCTTTATCGGCATCGGCGTAAAGGCATTTCACATCAACCGCTGGCCCATGCTCACGCCCGCCATTTATGTGGCCATGGGATGGATCGGCGTTGGAGCCGTAAAGCCCACGCTTGAGATGATTCCCACGGGCGGATTGGTGCTTCTATTTATCGGCGGCATTACGTACACGTTGGGTGTCACTTTCTACGCGATGGAGAAGATCCCCTACAATCACGCGATATGGCACGTTTTCGTGCTGGGCGGCAGCGCCTGTCACTTCTTCGCGGTGTACTTCTACGCCATGTCCGTCCATTAAGTGAAGACGCCCGGCACAGAGACCGGGCGCTACTTCGTTGTGCGGACTGCTGCAAGTTGATGCAAATTGATTGAATTTGTAGCGCCCGGTCTCTGTGCCGGGCGTCTTTGTCTGCTCACCACTTATACGAATACTGGACGATGAGCGAGTCCTCCTCGTAGTTCACCTTCGTCCCCCTGCCGAGCTTCGAGAACAGATCGCCTTTCCCACTCTCTTCACGACTAACTTCAAAGGTATGTTGGTAAGCGACGTGGATGTCGGAATGCTCGTTGAGCGCGTGGCTTACACCGATGGCTACGGTATCCTCGCCGACCGCCGGCGTCAGCGCATTCGCGAAGATGAACTCGTCGGATATGGCCGACTTGCCATGCGAGTACCCGGCGCGCACCGTCCACAGGCCGTTGATGCGATAGTTCATACCGAACTTGAAGATGTTCTGGTCGTCCCACCCGAGACCGCCTTGGATAGTCTTCTTCGCAAGCTGATTGATCTCGGACCAACGGATGAATTTGTAGTCGGCCAACAATTGCAGCTTGGGCGTTGCCTGAAACGCCACGCCTGCCTGAAACTTCTGGGGCCAGTCCAGGTTCCATTTGATGGCGTCTTCGTACTTGCCGTACTGCTGCATCGCTTGGCGCGAGGTATAGGTCGCGCCAAAGGCCCAGCGTTCCCAGTGCTTGTACACGCTTGCCTGGAAACCGATCCCGAGACCGTAGTCGTAGTGCCAATCGCCCCTCGTTGGACGAAGCCGCAGGGTGAGGGTATCGGTTCGGAACGTACTCACCAGCCCCAGGAGGGACACGCCCACGGACCAACCGTTGTCGAATTGGTGGGCGTAGGAAATGGGGATCTTCGCCACCTGCAATTCCGCGCGCCGGTCGCCATTGCCAAGGTAGCCCAGCGTCGCGCGCGGCCGTTTGTAGTCCGTGCTGTTGCCTTGAATGCCGAAGATGCCCGTGCCGATGGCCCCCGACTCCAGGGGAAAGACCATTCCAAAGGAGGGAATCAGAATAGGCGTCCTGTCTTCGAGGTGACCGGCAAACGGGTTGGCTCCGATTACCGATCCTTCCGGGTCGGCGCCGCGGGTAAAGAACAGGACTTCCATCGACAGGTCAAGGCGCTTACCCAGCTCAACCATCCCCGCGGGATTGAGCATTGCCCACGTGGAATCTTGCGGGCTCGCCACGCCCGCGCCGGCCGTGCCGTTCTGAATCGCGCCAATACCGGGGAGCTCGTTGCCGTCGGCCGCGTGTCCGGCCTGCAACAGGGCAAGACACGCCGATACCGTCAACACTACGAATTGGGCACACACCCGCAGGACGCCGCGTAATGTCGTTTCGCGCCGAACCAGGGACTGCCCATGTCCGTTTGAAGTTGCAGCTTTCACCGATGCGTATATTCAGGCCGCGGGCGATGCGGTGTCAACAAGCATAACGATGTTCGGCAGTCCGTAAGGCAGCGTAAGCTCGCCCAAAAAGGGGGGCTGGCCGACAGAGCCTTTGCTGGGCGAAGAAGCTGGACGGCTTCGTCTAAGCGGTTGCTTACGCGCTGTGAGTTCTGTTGTACTATTCTAGCGCGCAGATCGTCTTCTTGACAGTTTCTTTAGAAAAAGCTAAACTTACGGTGGAGCGGAAATGGCGGAAGAGGTGTATGTCTGCGAATGGGCGAGGCGAGGTCCGGCAGATCGGGCGGTGATGTTCCTGACGTGTCCGGCCAACAAGCATGTCAACGCGTTTGATTGCTTCTGTGCATTAAAGGCGTCTGTACAGAGAAGCCTGGAGCATCGTTTCGATTTGTGGATACAGGAAGTCAATAACAGGATCCTCCATCACGGCTTCAATCACCCTTACGCGGACTGTCACGTTTTCAAGAAGGATCAGTTGAGGCTATATGGATTCAAGTGCCACCCGAAGCACGATCCGAGGTTTCGCGTATGCGTCCTCGTGATTGCTTCCAGGAAGAAGAGGGATGAAACGGACTTGCGTATCCTCGACAGAATCAATGACCTGTTGAAGGCAACTCCGGTGAGAGAAGCCGTGGACAGACTCTTTGCCGGGGAAGGAACCAAGAGATGAACCGAAAGCGAGACATGGACGATGCGGGCGAACTACTGTCTTCCGTAGTCTTCAATGCTGTTTCTCAAATTCAGTCCCTGTTTGAAAAGAGCGGCATGTCGCAGGCAGAGCTTGCGGAGAAGCTCGGAGTTACGGAAGGAAGAATCTCGCAGATCCTGAATGCGGACAGAAGCATGACGCTGAAACAGATGGTTCGAGTGGCTCGCGTAATGGGTCTGAAGGCGAGCGTGGTGATCTATGACGATGGAGACCACGAAGGCAAGCACGGCCCGCTCCATCCAAGCATATTCGAGGCGTGTTGGGTGAAATGCGGCAGCCCGGTTAGGATGGGTCAGATTTCGAGCGCGATGGCCTTCACGAATGAAATGATCCCGGACAATGTGGTTCTCTTTGAAGGCCACACGGCAAGTACTTCTGGAAAGGACAAGACCTATGCCTGAAGCATCTCAAGTCACTTTCACGTACAAGGAATTGGCGGAAATACTGGTAAGGCAATCCGATATACACAGTGGACATTGGGCCTTGTTCTTTGGATTTGGAATTGGCGGGGCAAACATGCCCGTAGGCGACACGCCTGCAACGCCGTGCGCGATTGTGCCAATTACTCAAATTGGGATTCAGAAGTATGCAGAACCAAATCCTCTGACCGTCGACGCGGCTGAGGTAAATCCGCCCAGACGACACACTAAGATCCAGAGAGTCTGAGCCAGCTTACGATAGTCTGCAGGAATGCAGACCAATTAACACAGGCCTTCTGCCTTGATAATCAAACCTTGTCGTGTTCTGTTAACAACGCTTTAGGCATGGCTAGACATATGACTACAAATTCTGAGGTCCAATATCCGTCGAGTATCTACAAATACCGTGACTGGAGTATCGAGAATCACAGACGAATGTTGACCGAAGGCGAGATCTTCTTCGCTTCATCGAGCACCTTCAACGACCCATTTGACTGCAGAATTGACCCCGTATTTGTGAAGAGCAAGAAGGCGGGAGTTGGGCAACGAGAGATTAACCGCATCGTAAGTACCATTTCGGTCTTGCACCCAGAATGGCCCGAACAACGTATACTCACTGAAGCATATCGACTCAGGCATAGAAAACAGCCCTTTGGCCTAACTGCGCAAAGGAAGTGGCTGGAAGACTTCAGCCGGAGAAGATCTGAGATGTTTGGCCTCTTCTCCGTATCAGAGGTACGCGACTGCAACCTGATGTGGTCGCACTATGCCAATGCACACACGGGATTCTGCGTGGGTTTTT
>JBAZRU010000363.1:0-7135 GCA_041662805.1 Candidatus Hydrogenedentales bacterium
ACGAGGACAAGGGTTTCGTCGAAACGGAAGCCGACGTGGTCCTGGATTGCGAAAGCGCCTTCGTGAGCGATCCCTTCGAAATCCTCAATGTCGACAACCGTCTGTACGTTTCCAATGGCGGGTTTGACTGCATCAGTCCAGCCAAGGGCCCAGGCATCGGTTCGGAAGGCGTGCTCGTATTCGACAACGCCGGGGCAATCGTTGAAGGCGCGACGGAGCCGACCCTAGTCTTGAATGTAGTCGGTCCGAGAGGGATTGCTGTTGCGAACGACAATCTCTACGTGTGCAGCGACGCGAGTGATTTCCCCTTCAAAGGCACATCTTCGGGTTGTGCCGTCTATGTGTTCGAGGACATTCCTGGACGAATCGAAGCGGTCAATAATCTGCAGAAAGGGGGCGACCCCCTTGATCCGACCGTCATTCTGGCTGGCCCGTCGTTCCTGGATCTCCCGGACGGCGAAGAGCCATTTCGGTGCGATGTGTTCGGAAACCGCCTTTATGTCTTGGGGTACTACGCCCTGTACGTGTTCGACAACGCGGACGACCTGGTGGACTTTCAAGAGCCGTCGGCAGTCATTGGTTATTCAACAGGCATTGTCGGGTACTGGGGCGATATGAAGATGCTCGACAACACGCTGTATGTGGGAGACGGATATCTGCCGTATCCCGTTGAGGGGTTCTTCCCCTTCCCCCCAAAATCGACCGACGGAGAGAAAGCGCTCAAGGCGGAGTGGCCCGGCATGACGGCATTCCGTCCCGGTCTCACGATAGAGAGCGGCCAGAACGCCCTTATGTCGTTCACCGCCATCAATGCGCAGCTTTCCGAAGTCACCGCCATGGCGCAGGAAAGAGACGTACTGTTTGCGGCCAGCGGTCTTGGCGAGTGCTGCGGAATCCCCTCCGGCGATGTCCACATCTTCTACGATGCGGATACGCTTTCAATACCGCGACCGGCGGACTTCGTGCTTCCGGCCTACAAGGATTTCGCAACTCCCGCGGCAATCGACACTAATAACTACTTCAGCCCGACGCCTGTTCCGTGAAGGTCGGACTGAATCATCCAAGAGTAAAGGAGCTTGTGTTATGAACAGGGAACACATCAAGAGAGGAAGACCAATGGTAGGGTGGCGTATAGGAGCGCTGGCGCTTGTTGCGGCAATGCTCGGTATTGCGGGAGTCGGTTGCCCGGCAGGCAACGATTCTCCGCCTTCAATCCTTTTGAGGAATGTCGATTTGGCCGTAGGCGATTGGGGCTTGCCTTTCTTGGACAAGGAACTCGACGCCGAGAATGCCAATGTCTTGCTGTATTTCAACGTGCTGACGGAGGGAAGCCTGCAGGATCCGGACCTCGTCTTGAGGGGCGAAGACCTCGGCTTCTTATCAACCCCTATCAGTATTCAGTTGACGGGGGACTTCACCGGCAATGACCTTTATGTCGCGGACAGTGACTCGAACGTCGTGGCCATCTGGCGCGACTATCGCGACTTGGCGGCAAAAGGAGTCTCGTCGCCCAATCCGGATGTGATCATTGACGGTGTCGACGGCGAAGTGTGCGACCCCTTTGAGATCCTGGTCGTCGACAACCGGCTCTATGTGTCCAACGAGAGCGGCGAGTGTTTCGGCGGCGCCAAGCAGCCGATAGACGGCTATGTGGCCGTGTACGACAATGCGGGAGCCATCGTAGAAGGCGGCGGCGATTCGCCGACGATTATTTTCGATGTTCCCAATGCGCAGGGAATCGCGGTTGTAAACGATACCCTGTACGTGGCCGCCTATAGCGAGTGTTGCGGGTTTGAAACCGGTGAGGTGTACGTGTTCGACAACATGACTCAGCGCCTGGCCGATGTGCAAGCCCCCCCGAAGGGCGGCGATCCGCTGGTTCCCTCGGCCATCCTCAGCGGCGACTCGTTCTCGAATTTGCCCGAAGTCGACCCGACTCGTGTCGATGTGTTTGGCAACCGTCTCTATGTGACGACCTATGAAGGCATTCTGTTCGTGTTCGACAATGCGGACGATCTTCAAGACGGACAGCTTCCCTCCGCCATCATTGCGCCGTCAACCGGCACCGTTGGGTACGCCGGCGATATGAAGATGCTGGAGGATACGCTCTATGTCGGAAACGACGAGAGTTTCGACAAGGCGTATGACATCGGGCTGACCTCGTTCCGTCCGGGACTGGAAATCGAGACAGGCCAGAACGCGCACGTGACGTTCGACATCGCGAACTCCCAAATCATGCAAGTCTCCGGACTTTCCGCCGAACGGGACGTCTTGTTCGCAGCAACTGGGGCGTACTCTTGCTGCTCGGAAATGGGCGACGTGCACATCTTCTACGATGCCGACACGTTGTCGATTCCGCGTCCCGCGGACTTCGTGTTGCCTGCGCTGAAGGACTTTGTCAATCCGATTAGCATCGATACGAATGATTTCGTTACCTCCGTGCCGACACCTTAGGGAAGGGTGCGGCAGAGGCAATTGAAGCATGCTGCGCGCGGACGCCAAAGCGTCCCGCCAGAAGGAATATCGAAACTGACGTTTCGAGAAGGAGCGGACGAAATGAATGGGAAACCCACGATATACAAGAGGACGCGTTGGGGCGGGTTGACTTCCCTGACGCTTGCCGCCGCGCTGGCGGTGGTGTTCGTCGCGGTTGGCTGCCCCACGGGGACGGACTCGCCTCCAAGCATTGTGTACAGAAACGTCGATTTAGCCGTGGGCGATATCGGGATTGACTTCTTTAAGAAAGGTCTCGACGAACCCGCCGCGCCCAAGATACTCATCTACAACAATGTCCTTACCGAAGGAAGCCTTCAGGATCCCGATGTCGTCCTGAGCGGTCTGGATCTTCCGTTTATCGAATTCCCGATCAGTCTTCAGCTAACTGGGGACTTTACGGGCAATGACCTCTACGCAGCGGATGCAGGCAGCTCCACGGTCGCCATCTGGCGCGACTACCGCGACTTGGCAGCCAAAGGGAACGGCTCTGCTTTCCCGGATGTCCTGCTTGATGCGGGGATCAGCGGGATCTGCGATCCCTATGAGATTCTGAACGTGGACAACCGGCTCTACGTGTCGAATTCCAGTGGTGAGTGCTTTCAGCAGGGCGAAGCCAAGCAGTTCATCGGCGGGTACGTGCTCGTATTCGACAACGCTGGCGCGATTGTGCCCGGAGGCGGAGATACGCCCACCATCGAGTTCGAAGTGCCCGGCGCGCGCGGAATCGAAGTCGAAAACGACACCTTGTACGTCGCCGCTGTCGGCTTCCTCTTCAAGGGCATAGGATTCGACACGGGTGTCGTCGCGGTATACGACAACATTCCGCAGAGAATCGCGGACCTGGAGGCGGAAAAGGGGGGAAACCCGTTTGAGCCGTCCGCTTTGCTGTATGGCGCTTCCTTCCTGAATATTGAAGGCGTGGACCCCACGCGGGTAGATGTCTTCGACAACCGTCTGTACGTAACGACCGCGGCAGGAATCCTCTTCGTGTTCGACAATGCGGACGACTTGCAGGAGGAACAGGAGCCGAGCGCCGTAATCAGCCGCACTACGGGTAACGTGGGTGAGCATGGCGACATGAAGATGCTCGCCGACACCCTGTATGTCGGCGCGACGGGCGAAAGCCTGCGCAAGAGCGTCGAAGACGGGTTGGGCATGACGGCCTTCCGCCCCGGCAAGACCATCCAGACGGGTCAGAATGCGGTGCTCTCTTTCGACTATACAAACTCCCAGATTGGACGCGTAAGCGGCCTGTCGAACGAGAAGGACGTGCTCTTCGCGGCTACCGGCGGCGACTTCTGCTGCTCGGACTACGGCGACGTTCACATCTTCTACGACGCCGACACCCTGACCGCGCCCAGACCGGCGGATTTCGTGCTTCCGTCGCTCAAGGACTTCGTGAACCCCAATTGCATCGACACAAACAACTTCTTCTTCCCTGAGCCCGTAAAGTAGGCACGGAAGAATCCTGATTCGCGCAGCGGGGCGCGGACGCGAAAGCGGACCGCGCCCCGCGTTTCGTTTGAAAAAGTCATGGCTGCTCTGCTACGCTCCGCCTACATTAGGCGGCTTTGGGGCTGCCGTCCATTGAGGGACGATGCTGCTGCGGCGTCGGGAATTGGCTATCCCTCGGAGCGAAGGGGGCCTGGTCCACAAGGGTCGTGTCCGATTTGCGCAATCTGCTGCATCAATCCCTCGTATGGCGTATTTCGTCCGGCTGGGGGAAGCGAGGTTCAAGGAGAACGTCATCATGCCTAAGATTCTAGCACTCGACAATCTGAGCCAAGAGGGCATCGAGGTCTTGCGGAAGGCGCAGTTTGACGTGGATGTCAAGCCCGCCCAGAAGCCTCAAGAATTGGCCGCCATCATCGACAACTACGATGGACTGATCGTCCGAAGCGGAACGAAGGTCACGGCGGAGGCCCTTGAGAAGTCGTCCCGGCTCAAGGTTATCGGGCGCGCGGGAGCGGGCACCGACAACATCGACAAAGAAGCCGCCACGAAGAAGGGCATCGTGGTCATGAACACGCCCGGTGGCAATACAATATCCACCTGCGAGCACACGTTCGCGCTTCTGCTGTCGCTTTGCCGGAACATTCCTGCCGCACATGCCTCCATGGTGGCCGGACGCTGGGACCGCAAGAAGTTCATGGGAGCCGAGTTGTTCGGCAAGACTTTGGGCATCGTCGGCGCGGGCCGTATCGGTGGAGCCGTGGCCAAACGGGCCTTGGCCTTCGAAATGAAAGTACTGGTCTTCGATCCAATCCTGACCAAAATGAAAGCGGAAGCCTTGGGCGTGGAATTGGTCACGATGGACGAACTGATCGAGCGGTCCGATTTCATCACGATTCACGCACCGAAGACAAAAGAAACCAATGACATGCTCCGCATGGAGCAACTCAAGCGGATGAAGCCTACCTGCCGGATCGTGAACTGCGCGCGTGGCGGTATGGTGAATGAGCAGGACCTGGCGGAAGCGCTGAAGAACAAAGTCATTGCCGGCGCCGCCCTGGACGTCTATACCGCCGAACCCTTCGAGAACAGCCCCTTCCTCGAGCTGGACAACATCGTGATGACGCCTCACCTCGCCACTTCCACGGACGAAGCGCAGCTTACGGTGGCAGTGGACATTGCAAATCAGATGGTCGATTACCTGACGACCGGCGCCATCGTGAACGCCGTCAACGTGCCGAGTCTGGATGCGGAAACCCGCAAACAGTTGCAGCCCATGTTGACGTTGTCGGAGCGCATGGGCCGCTTCATGTCGCAATACATGGAAGGCCGCCCGAACACGATTCGCATCTCGTATGAAGGCGAATTGGCGGTCTCGGACACCTATCCCATAACGGCCGCGATCCTCACGGGCTTCCTCGAGCCGATGGTGGAGACGGTCAATGTGGTCAGCGCGCCGACCCTGCTGAAAGAGTATGGCATCGACTTCAGCGAAACGCGCAGCGCAAAACCCTCGGACTATGCTTTCCAAATTCGATTGGAAGTGAAGACGGATAAAGAGTCGCGCGAAATCTGCGGTACGCTGTTCAACAACCGCGAACCACGCATCTGCAGCATCGATGGCGCGCGCGTAGATGTCGAGCTCGTCCAAAAGATGGTGGTGAGTGTCAACGAAGACAAGCCGCTGGTGATCGGACGCGTGGCGACGGCCATTGGCGAGGCAGGCGTAAACATCGCCAACCTCTCTCTCGGACGCGAAGCCGCCGGTGGCCGTGCCACCTCCGTGATCAATGTCGATGGCGAAGTCGACGCATCCCTGCTCGACAAAATACGCGGAATCCCCCACGTATTGTCTGCCCGCATCGTGGAAGTGTAAGCGACAACCAAGATACCTGACTACTGAGAGGAACCCCATGCCCGCAACGAAGTTCATTCGCGTACCCGGTGGAGACCGGATTGTCATTGACGGCGCTGGCCGCCCCATACCGTCCGACAGACCCATCATCGGTTTTATCGAGGGCGATGGCATCGGACCGGACATTTGGCGCGCTTCGCAGGCGGTCTTCGACGCGGCAGTCAAGCACTGCTACGGGTCTAAGCGCTCCGTGTCCTGGATGGAAGTGTACGCCGGCGAGAAAGCGCAGCACGTCTGCGGAAGCTACTTGCCGGAAGAGACGCTCGACATCATCCGGGAGTATAGCGTTGCGATCAAGGGGCCGCTAACAACTCCCATTGGCGGCGGATTTCGCAGCCTGAATGTCTCGCTGCGCCAAAAGCTCGACCTCTTTGCGTGCGTGCGCCCGATTCGCTATTTCGACGGTGTCCCCAGCCCCGTGCGTGAGCCGGAGAAAGTCGACATGATAATCTTCCGCGAGAATACGGAAGACGTGTACGGCGGCCTCGAGTTGGAAGAGGGAACGGACGAAGCAAAGGCGTTTCTGGACTTCGTGTCCAAGACGTTTGGCTGGGAAATCCGGCCCGATTCAGGGATCGGCATTAAGCCCATCAGCCGGACAGGCAGCAGACGCATTATCCGCGCCGCCTTGCGCTACGCGATCGAGCACAAGAGCAAGAGCGTGACGATCGTGCATAAGGGCAACATCATGAAGTTCACGGAGGGCGCGTTCCGCAAATGGGGCTACGAGCTGGTGAAAGATGAATTCGCGGACAATGCCGTCGGGTGGGACGATTGCGGTGGCAAGCCAGGCGACAAGATTCTTGTGAAGGACACCATCGCCGACATCTTCTTGCAGCAGGTGCTCACGCGTCCCAAAGACTTCGACGTGGTCGTCACCATGAACCTAAACGGCGACTACATGAGCGACGCGTTGGCGGCCCAGGTGGGCGGAATTGGAATCGCTCCGGGAGCCAATATCAACTATGAATCGGGCACGGCAATTTTCGAGGCCACACATGGGACGGCCCCGAAATATGCGAACTTGGACAAGGTTAATCCGAGCAGCGTAATCCTCTCGGGGGTGATGATGTTCGATTACCTCGGCTGGGGTGAGGTCGCCGAGTCTATTATCGATGCCATGGTGAAAACCTTTGCATCGAAGAAGGTGACCTACGATTTTGCGCGGTTGATGGAAGGCGCCACGGAGGTGAAGTGCAGCGAGTTTGGCCAGGCCGTGATAGGGAATTTCGGTTCGGCATAATCCATCAGCTCCCTGGTCGATTGTTGGCG
>JBAZRU010000364.1:0-7126 GCA_041662805.1 Candidatus Hydrogenedentales bacterium
TGCTCAAGCCCGGCGGCTGTGCAGATTCGCTCCACCTGCTCGGGCGATGGGATGTACACCTCCTGTGCAGGGGAGGTTTGCTGGGCGGAAGCTCCACAACTCACGCACACAATGAACAGAATCGTGCTGACTACCATGGGCATTTCCAATGGCGATCAAGACATGTAGGCGAACTCCGGCGAGACTGCACACGATCCCCTTGACCGTCATGTTCAGCCAATAGGATACGACTGAAAACCGACGGCGATGACATCAACCTCTATCCTTTCGCCGCCAATTCAGCCGCCAGGGGCGCTCCGATCGCTTGGAACACGGCCACAAGGGGTCCGAACAGGGCGAGCCAAACGGGTGCTTTCGACATCAGACACATGCTCCTATCTGCGACGGCGCGTTGTGCGTTAAATTGATGCGCCATGATGCATGGCTGGCATTATTCCATCCAGACACTGCCGACGTTCCCTTACTTCCACTTGCTCACTTTCCGCAGCACCCGCGCTCCTTTTGAATCCATCACCGCAGGTGAAAGGTGCTTAGCCACCAGCCAATAGGCCTCCTTTCGTTCCTTGAAGTAGTACGGCAGAATAATCGCTTTCTCTCGATTCGCAGCGAAAAGGAATATTGGCCGTCCAAAATCTCTGCATTTCACACGCTGAATGTCCCGCCAAAGCACAACTCGCGAAGGTTTCAGCAAACGGTCAAAAGCAATCCCGTTTTCATAGAAGCGCATCGTTCGCGATTGATAGAGATTGGCAATTACTTGCGCAACAAAAACAGCTATGACGACCTTATTCACAAACAGCGAAGCAACGATTCTCCAATACACGCCTTCACGCCCCCAAGTGTTGCCCAATCCGTATGCGAGCAATGCAGACAGATCAACACCAACCAGATACACCCAAATACAGCCAAGCATGAAGAGCGATTCTTTGATGAACTTTTCCTTGGGCATTACTTCTACGTGCAGTTCATTTCCCAGCTCATCCATTTCTCACCCTCTGGAATGATCCCCATTGTTGGTCGACAGAGCAATGGAGACGCCAATGCGGCCATGATGTTACGACTGAAGACTTTCGCCACCTCAGCTTGAGACGCCTGAGCTACAGCGTGTACTGCGGGATCTTCATCAGCTCGCCATTTTTCATGGCGGACTGATGCGCGACGATGCCCGCGACCGTCATGTTCAGGGCCCAGGCAATGTTCACGAGCGGCGTCCGCGCCTGCAGGATGGACGTGATGAATTCGTTGCACAGGTGGCCGTGCGAGCCGCCGTGGCCGCCGGAGTCCACTGTGGGTGGCAGGGGCGGTTTGGCAAGGTTCAGTGCGGAAATGTTCGCAAGACCGTCGTAGCCCATGCCGGTCATGGATCCTTTTTCGCCGCGCACGCGGCCCATTTCGCCGCCGTGGCCGGGCGTGTCCCAACTCACCGCCATGCGCGCCATGCCGCCTTCGCTGGTGCGGAACAGGGCGATCTCCGTTCCATACGGATTGGCGTAGGGATTGTTCGCGGGCTGGAGATGGGAAATCGCGCTGGGAATGCCCATGCACGATACTTCCGTGAAACTGCCACCGGTGACGGCGACGTAGTAGGCGTTCGAATGCGTCGGATACCACTGCGGCGGCAGGCCGATGCGCCACCCCTTGTAGGAGTCGATGGGCACGTCCATGTAGTGGTAATACTCGCCTTCGGAATACACCATCTTGCCGAAGCCGCCCGCGTTGAAGATTTCGCGCATGGCGTAGCATTCGTCGTGAAACGACGACGTCTCGAACATCATGTAGTTGAGGCCCGATTTCTTGACCGCCGCGTACAGTCTATCGGCGTCTTCGAGCGATCCGAACACGGCAGGCACTGCCGACGCCACGTGTTTCCCGTGCGCCAGCACGTCGATGCAGTTTTGACAATGGCTGGGCGCATCCGTCGCCACGAACACCGCCTCGATGGCATCGTCTTTGACCAGTTCCTCCAAGGAGGGATAGGTCTTGGTGCACTTGCAGACCTGCGCCAATTCCTGGCATCGCTCGGGGATCAGGTCGCTGACGGCGACGACTTCGACGTTCGGATGGTTCTGGAGACCGAAGGCCGCGCCGAACTTGCACACGCCGTATCCAACGATGCCCAAGCGGATCTTGCGGTCGGAGACGGGCTCCCAGGCTTTGGTCTTGTCGGTGTTGGTCTTCGTATCGTCGAAGCCCTGAATCGGCTTCTCCTGTGCGGAGGCCACGCTCCCGATAGCAAACGCCCCCGCACCCAATGCCGCCCCTTTGAAGAACGAACGTCTCGACACCGGCTTCATCATGACCGAATCTCCCTGTTGCTGCGCCGTGCTTTGCGGCGCGCCCCCGCCTTTTCGTGCGCGGCAGCCGCCGCCTCCCAAATGCTCTCGACCAGCAGAGTACATCTCCGCGCGCCACATTCTCCACTCCGCGCGGGTGATTGCTGCTGGGATGCGCGGACCACTTGTGCGCCGCATTTGTGTTCTCGGACGGGAGCCGGTATCTTCAAGGCGCTGGCCGGATTGTCGCGCTCCCGCATTTGGGGATGGGGGAAAGCTCCGTTTGCGTCTCTACTCGCACGGGTCCGGCTCTGTCCAGCGCAACGGTGCGGCAGTTGGGAGGCACAAGGAAGCAGTCATGGAAGAAGTACCTGTCAAGAATCCGCGCAACGGAGAAGTGCTTTATACGCTCCGCGAGTACAGCGACGAAGAGGTCGCCGGTATCTACGGCAATGCGCGCGCAGCGTTTGAGACACTCCGGAAAATGTCCGTTCGCCAACGCTTGGACGAGCTCCTGAAACTCCGGGACTACGTTATTGCCAACAAAGAGCGCATCGTGGCGCGCATCTGCGAGGAGACGGGCAAGAGCCGCACGGATGCGATGCTGCTGGAGATTTACGCCCTTCTGGACCTGATCGATTTCTACAACAAGACCGCCGAAAAGAGCCTCGCCGATCAGACCGTACTGACGCCGATTTACATGCTTGGCAAGAAATCGAAGATCTATTTCGAACCCATGGGGCCGGTGCTGATCATTTCTCCATGGAACTATCCGTTCCTCCTCAGCTTTCACCCCATCATCTGCGCGCTGGTCGCAGGCAATCCGGTGATCTTGAAGCCGTCGAGCTACACGCCGCTCAAAGGCGTGTACGAAGATATCGTGGACAAGTCAGGGTTCGTGAAGAATGCTATCCAGGTCGTCTACGGAAGCCGCGTCACGGGCAACAAGCTCATCGAAGCGAAGCCTCGAAAGATCTGCTTCACGGGAAGTGTGGCGGCGGGAAAAAAGGTGATGGCGCAAGCGTCCAATCATCTGATTCCAGTAGAACTCGAATTGGGCGGCAAAGACCCAATGATCGTGTTTGACGACGTCGATATCAATCGCACCGCCAACGGGGCCCTCTGGGGCGGGTTCGTGAACGCAGGCCAGACATGCACCTCCATCGAGCGCATCTTCGTTCAGGAGGGAATCTACGACCGTTTCGTCGCCGCGTTGAAGGACAAGGCAAGCCGGCTCAGGACTAGCAAGGCCGCCGGGACCGAGGCCGACAAAGGCGACATTGATGTCGGTATCATGACAGCTCCATTCCAGGTGGATACTGTGGAACAGCAGATCGCCGAGGCGCGCGAAAAGGGCGCCACTATTGCCCTCGGCGGCACGCGCGACGGACATTTGATTCCGCCGACGATTATAACCAACGTGGACAATTCCATGACGGTCCACGTGGAGGAGACGTTCGGTCCCATTCTCACTGTAGCGAAATTCAAAACGGAAGAAGAAGCAATCCGTCTCGCCAACGATTCGCCGTACGGCCTGAGCGCCAGCGTGTGGAGCGCCGACCTCGATCGCGCCGACCGCGTCGCGCGCGCGCTGGATACCGGCAACGTCTCCATCAACAACGCTCTGGCCACGCAAGGCAACGGGGCGCTGCCGTTCGGCGGAGTGAAGGACAGCGGATTTGGCCGCTACAAGGGACAGCTCGGCCTGTACTCGTTCTGCAACATCAAGTCGATTCTCGTCGACAAGCAAAGTTCCAAGAGCGAACCGCATTGGTACCCCTACACGCAGGCAAAGTATAAACTCTTCTCGAAAATCATCGATGTCATGTTCCTCGGCGGTATTGTGAATTTCGCCAAGGCGGCGTGGTTAGGATTGAAGCTGGATCGCCTCACTCAAAAGACGAAGCTGTAGCGCCGCGATCGCCGAGCGCGGCGCCGGGTGAGCCGTAGGCTTTTTGTTACATCACGACTTCGGGCAAGCCCAATGGCTATCCCTTAAGTGCGCCAGCTTCATCGAAGCAGCCTCTACCGAATGCAGGCGCTACCGCATGCGGGCACTGTCTACATCCCCTGAAACCGCTTCTCAATCCAGGTGTAGGCTTCTTCACGAGCCTCGGGCGGGAACCGGTGCTTGCCTGGAGCAAGCTTGCCGGTGAATAACTCGCCTTTGCCGTACAGCGCATACACGCCCCGCACTTGCTCATAGACATCCGCCAAATTGTCCGTCTCGGGAAAGATGTCGTCGTTCAAGGTCGACCAATTGAAGTAGGGGCGCGGCGCGATGCACGCAATGATCTCGTGCCAGTCGAAGGGCGCTTGATCGATGTCGTCGACGTAGAATCCGAGTTGCGGAAACAGGGCTGTGAGGTGACTCCAGCGATCGGGACGCGGATCGGTTCGCAACGTGGTGAAGCCGCAGCTCGACACAACAAGCTTGATACGAGGCTCGAACACGGCCGCCATGATCGAGCCATACGCTCCGTGTGAATGCCCGATGACGCCGATGCGCGCGGTGTCGACTTCGGGGAGCGTTTCAAGGTAGTCAATCACGCGTGCGACATCCCAGTTCATCTTGCCAAAGAAAGACCATTTCGGATGGCGCCGGAACAACTCGATGGCGTTGTCGTAGGGCTCTCCGCCCTCGGGGATTCGCTCGCCAAAGCCAATCGCGTCGGGCACGATGCAGATGATTCCGCGCTCCACCAACTCCTTCGCAAACGCCATGTTCGTGTCGCCTACCATTCCGCACGCCTCCTGCTTGCCAGGGGCCTGAGTCTGATGCAGCACGATCATCACGGGCGACTTGGGTGTTGCGAGCTTCTTCGGACGAAGCAAATAGGCAGGGATATCGTCGTTCGGTTCGCCGGCGATTCGAAGGTGGATGCGCTCGTAGCCACCCATGTCCTCGCGACCGGCTTCGGTGGCCTTGGGCTGGGGACGTTCAACGGCTTCCGGACTGCCCAGAAACGCTTGAAGCACGGTCGTGATAGCGGCCCGCTTCGCTTCCCACTCGGCCGTGGTGGCAATCGCCTTCTCCGAATCGAATCCAGGCTTCAACAGCGGCAGCAATTCATGGTGTCCCGCTTGAGGGCTTGTCACATCCGGCTTCGTCGCCTTGGCTATCGTCAACCACTCATCCCAGACGAACCCCCGCCATGCATGCGCCGGTGTCGGGATGAGCACACACAGGGCCAATGTGACAAGGAACAGGTTCTTCAATAATGCGGGCGTCGTGTGCATGGCGAGAACTCCGTGGTTAAACGAATCGGGTACGGTTATACGACAAAGGAAAGGCGCACTCAACCGGACCGCTTCGCTCCGCGCGCATATCGCTGCGTTGCAGGGCGCACTGTCTTTGCCTAGTATGCCTCCTGAAGAATGAGCGAGAGAACACGTCAGGGGGAGATTGCGAACCATGACCGACACGAACAAATCGCTGGGCTTCGGGATCATCGGTGCGGGATTCATGGGGCAAACCTACGCCCGCGCCATCACGACACAGGTGCGCGATGCCAAGTTGGTAGCAATCGCGGGGGGGACGCGCGCGGAACAGCTTGCTCACGAATACGGCGTCTCCGCGGAGGCTTCCGTAGACGCGCTGCTCGCACGAACCGACATCGACGCCGTCTGCATCGCGACGCCTCACGCGTTGCACGGTCCGCAGGGACTCGCCGCAACGCGCGCAGGCAAGCACGTCGTCATCGACAAGCCCATGGCCACGACAACCAAGGCGTGCGACGCCATCCTGGCAGCCTGCGAGACGAAAGGCCTTCGTTGCGAAATCACGTTCACACAGAGGGAACGCACCTGCAACATCGAAACGCGCCGATTGATTCAGTCGGGCGAGTTGGGCCGCCTGTATTCCATGCACAACATTCAAATCGTCCCGAACGGCATGAAGACTACGCCCAAGTGGCAGCTAGATCCGGAGAACGTCGGCGTGCTCATGGGGCACGGGGTCCACAATATCGATCAAGTGCGCTGGTTCACGGGGCAGGAGATCGTGAAAGTCTTCGCGAAGGTCCGCAGCTTCGACCCGCAGTATGGTGTGGACAGCACGTCGGATCTCGTGCTCACGCTCGAGGACGGCACGGTCTGCACCATCTTCTGCTCATTTGAAGTCGCCGCGCCGGGCATCCCGCGCACGGGGGGCGCCACGCAGGTCGTGTGCGAACGCGGCAACATCGATTCCGACTGGTACGGCGAACTCCGCGTGACGCGCGACGGCGGGCCGTGGGAAGTCGTCGCGAAACAAGAGCCCATCGATTGGGCGGGCAAGGGATTCCTCGATCCCGTGCGCCTCACAACCTACTCCGCGATCATTCAGCGCGTGGTCGACGCCGCGCTCGCGGGCGAAGGCGCAGGCGGCACGGGCTGGGACGGACGACAATCCGTCGCCGTCGCGGAAGCAGCCTATGAGTCCAGCCGCACGGGACGAGAGATTGCACTGGGGTAGAGCACACGTGGGTGTCGCTTATTCGGAATAGGACGGATCAGTCGGATACGACCGATCCGTCCGATGAATCAAGGGAGCAGCGGCCCCGTCAGGCACGGAGATCGTAGACAAATGAGTCCCTAGTCAAAAGTGTTGCGATCGATTTCTTTGAGCATGCTCTCCCACGTGCTTGCGTCGGGTGCGATCGGGTATTTCATGCCACGGCGCCACGTACCAACGATCCAATAGCGGAAGTTGTGGGTTTGCAAGTTGAGGAGCGAGCACTTCAAACGTTGCTCGTCGGGCAAATCAATTAGGTCCTGCACCAGCCCAGGGGGAACCATCACCGCAAGTCCTATTTCGCCGATGTCGTCGCCTTGCCTACCCCACGTTCCCATGCAACCGAGACCCTTTCCCG
>JBAZRU010000365.1:0-7126 GCA_041662805.1 Candidatus Hydrogenedentales bacterium
CGCGAGGCAAGGGGACGGGCTTGGGTCTGGCCACGATTTACGGCGTGGTGAAACAAAACGGCGGTTCGATCGAGGTGTACAGCGAAGAGGGAAGCGGAACCGTATTCAAGATCTACTTGCCGCGAATCCATGGGGAGGCGAAACCCCTGAAAACGTCCGACCTTAAGAGTCTTGCCCTGGGACAGGAGACGATTCTGCTTGTCGAGGACGAACAAGTTGTACGCGATTTGGCAAATCGTTTTCTGCTGAAACTGGGATACCATGTGCTGCCACACGCAAATGCGAACGAGGCCCTCCTGGCGGCGCGGAACTTTCCGGGAGAAATCCATCTCCTGATGACCGACGTGGTCATGCCCGGCATGAACGGCCCCACGCTTGCAACGGAACTTCTCAAGTTTCGGCCTAACCTGAAGGTCCTATTTGCGTCGGGGTATACGGAAGACGCCATCGTGAATCACGGCATGCTGGCGGAGGGCATCCAGTTTATCGGAAAGCCGTATTCGATCCATGTGTTGGCGCAGAAGCTACGGGATGTGCTTGCGTCCTGCTGACCGGATGCGGGCAGGGATCAGAAGAAATCCCAAATCGCTTGGCCGGACTTTCCTTCGCGGATTTGCGCTTGATTGTCTTGGTCCTCAAGGTCGGATGTCGGGGTGCTGAATGACGGCTCGTTGACCGGCTCATCAATTTCTTCGGGGACATCCGGTTCGACTTCGACTTGAGGCTCTTCAACTACCGCCTCGGCATCCCGATCCAACACATAGCGAGTCTCGTCTGCTTCGGTGCCGAATTCCTCGACGACCTCGTATACGGGAGATGGCGGTTCTTCGCCGGGCACCGCGACGTCAATCGGTTCTTCCGCCGCCACTTCGGAAGCTGCCGGAGCGGAACCCTCGGCATCGTCGTACGCGCCGGTCTGTGGGGACTCGGCAGGTTCCTCGTCCGTCAACTCGGCCTCGGCGATTTCTTCGGCCTCGGCGATTTCATCGGCTTCCACGATTTCATCGGACTCGAACGCATCCACGACTTCGACTATTTCGTCAGCTTCAATCGATTCGGCCGATTCCGAGGCTTCGTCCACCACTTCTTCGACAGGAATTCCGGCTTTTGCTCGTCCTGAACCCTTGGGCCGCCCCTTCTTGCCCTTGCGAGGGCCAGGCCCTTCCGTTTTCCCATCTGCATTGACGACGGCAAGCGTCGACGCTTCCGTGCCCGCGGCGAGGTAGAAAACGTAGTCGACAGGCTCGCGAAGCATGCGAGCCACCTTAAGCGAAATCACGATGGAAGGATTCAGTCTGCCTTTCTCGATGGCAATGATCGTCTGTCTGGTGATGCCAACGGCGTCCGCCAAATCGGCCTGACGCAGACCTACGCGTTCGCGAAGTTCTTTCACGCGGTTACGAAGGGGATATTCGCTGATCATGAGCGTGAGCATACACAGAAATCGCGGATTTTATCAAGGCGATTGTTGCGGAGAAAAGTCGGCCCAGCGTCGACAATTTTGAACGCGCGAGAGGGGCGCAGAGACTCGAACGGCGTCCATTTCTGTACGCGGCGCAACGGCGCAGGGCCGTTCAATTATGGACGCGTCCCCCTGCGATACCTTTCGCGTGGCGTTTCTTTCCTGACACCATGGGGCAATTCTTCATAACTCATCGGTGTTCATTGGGTTTTGTGATAGGGGCATCCGGAATCTCAAGAGAGAGGCCTAAGGAACCCAAAGGACCGAAAAGCCAGAGACGGAAAACCAAGGACGCAAATGGAAGCTGAGCGGAAGCAGCACGCGTCACTCCGATTTGGCCTCGTGTGCGCGATTGCGTTTACTTTGGCGGCGGTATCCTTGTATCGTTGCAGACTCCGAAGCAACCACCCATCGAATAGAAACGGAATGCCATGCGCTTTGTCATCGCGCCAGATTCGTTCAAGGAATGCGCCCCGGCATCCGTAGTGGCGAATGCCATTGCCCGTGGATTGAGCCGGGCCGTCCCCCAGGCCGATCTTGAGATCGTCCCCATGGCGGACGGCGGCGAAGGGACCGTCGACTCGTTGGTGTCGGCCACGGGCGGGACCACCGTCGATCTTGAGGTAACAGGGCCTTTGGGCGATCCCGTGAAAGCGGTGTATGGGTTGCTGGGGGACGGCTCGACGGCGGTCATCGAAATGGCCGCGGCGTCAGGGCTCGAATTGGTAGCCCCGGCGCGACGCGACCCGCGCATTGCCACGACGCGCGGTACCGGAGAGCTGATTTCCGACGCGCTGGACAAGGGCGTCGCGCGCATCATCGTGGGTATCGGGGGCAGCGCAACCAACGACGCGGGCGCCGGTATGGCGCAAGCCTTGGGATATTCGCTTCTCGACTCGGATGGAAACGAACTTGGCCCGGGCGGAGCCGCGCTGGCGAGTCTTGCGCGCATCGACGCGACGCGGAGGCACCGGGGCCTCGACGCGTGCGAACTCCTTGTGGCCTGCGACGTAACGAATCCATTGTACGGGCCCGAGGGGGCTTCGTTTGTGTACGGACCTCAGAAGGGCGCGACACCCGAGATAGCCCGCGAATTGGACGCTGCGCTCCGGCATTTCGCGGAGATCGTTGCCGGACAGTTGGGCATTCGCGTGGACGCAATGCCAGGTGGCGGGGCGGCGGGCGGTCTCGGCGCGGGGTTGGTGGCGTTTGCCGGGGCGCACTTGCAGCCGGGCGTGGAAATTGTTGCGGCCGCCTGCAATCTTGCGCATCGAATCGAAGGGGCCGACCTCGTCATTACGGGCGAAGGACGCTTGGACGGGCAGTCCGCGAAGGGCAAGACGCCGGTGGGCGTGGCGCGAATCGCGAAGCGCCTCGGCGTGCCGTGTATCGCGATAGCCGGGGCCTTGGGGCCGGGGTTTGAGGCCGCGTACACCGAAGGCGTGACGGCGGCCTATTCGCTGTGCACGGGACCAATGTCCTCGGACTATGCCATGGAGAACGTGGAGATGTTGCTGGAATCGGTTGCGGAATCGATAGCGCGGACGTGGACCGCGGCGCGGGGTACCGCATGAGGCCGGAGTTCGCGCATATCGCATTCGCCAGTCCGGAGCCGTCGGCGCGCACGCTGGAAGCCCTACTGGAACGGGGACGCCCAGGGCTTGCGGAGCACCTGGCTCACGCGCTTGGGGAGAGTCCCGAGCCGTCCCTAGCCCTGACACGGCTGGAGCGGTTTCTGGAGGCGTCGTTTACCCCGGGGGCTATCCTCGACCTGATGGGCGCGGCGCTCCATTTCACGCGGCTTCTCGTCACTGTGCTGAGTCAAAGCCACTTTCTGACCGATATTGTGTGCAGAAACCCCGAGTATTTGTTGTGGGTGTGGGAAGAAGGAAACCTTCACGAGACGCCGTCGCGCGAAGCCATGATTGAAGACATGCGCCGGCAGGTACTGGCATTCGACACGCACGACGCGCGGGCCCAGAGCATGCGGCGGTTCAAGCGCCGGGAGATTCTGCGGATAGCCTCGCGCGACATTTTCGCCCACGTGCCGTTGGCGGACTTAACCGAAGACCTGTCCAACCTCGCGGATGCGGCGCTCGAAGTGGCGATGGCGGGGGCGTACGCGGAGCTGGAGCCGCGATATGGCAGGCCGCGCATCCACGAGACGGATACCGAATCGGCCTTTGTGATTCTGGGCATGGGCAAGCTGGGCGGGCGCGAGCTGAATTTCAGTTCGGATATCGATTTGGTGTTCCTGTACGCAGCGGATGGCGAGACGAGCGGGGGGCAGTCCGGCTCGGTCTCGAACGCGGAGTTCTTCCACAAGTTCGGCGAACGGGTGATCAAGTCCGTGTCGGAATTGACGGCGGAAGGCAGCATCTTTCGCATCGACATGCGGTTGCGTCCGCACGGGCGGATGGGCCCGTTGGCTACGGACGTCGACAGCGCGATTCACTACTACGAGACGGAAGGGCACGCGTGGGAACGGCAGGCCTTGATCAAGACGCGGCCCGTCGCGGGGGACCTCGCGTTGGGCGAGTCGTTTATCGACCGGACGCGGCCCTTTGTCTTCCCGAAGTATTTCGACGACGAGACGCTCGAAGACATCCGGTCGATCAAGCAGCAGATGGAGGCGCAAGTCCGGAGCCGTGGCCAAACCGACACCGAAGTGAAGCTTGGCCGGGGCGGGATACGCGACGTGGAGTTCACCGTGCAGATCCTGCAACTGCTGAACGGTGGGCGCTTTCCCGAACTGCGAACGCGGAGCACGCTGGCTGCCATCCGTGCGCTCGAACAGTATGCCTTGTTGAAACCCTTCGACGCGACCGCGTTGATCAGCAACTACACCTTCATGCGGCAGGTCGAACACCGGTTGCAGATCGAAGGAAGCCAGCAGCTTCATGCGCTGCCGGACGACCCGAAGGAGCTGGACGCGTTCGCCCGCAAACTTGGGTATGCGTCGGGGGCGTCATTCAAGGCGGATTACCAGGATCGCGCCACGGAGACGCGTGCCATTCTCGATCAGTTCCTGGCGACCGAGGGTTCGGGCAACCGGTGGGTCACCGATCTCCTGAATCCGCATTCGGACGGCGAGGCGGGCAAGGCGGGGCTGGCGCGCTTGGGATTCAACGATGTTGAGCATGCGCGGGAAGAGCTTATCGGGCTGTCGTCGGGAAGCAAGCAACGCCCCAACTCGCTGCACGTGCGCCAGCAATTCGCGGCGGTCGCGCCGGGACTCTTGAAAGCGTTGTCGCTGGCCATCAATCCCGACGCCACACTCATGCGATTCAGCCAAATCCTTGCGACGCTCGGCGCGCCGGGGTCGATTTACGACATTCTCAAATACAGCCCGGAAGTGACCACCTACCTGGTTTCGCTCGTCGAGAACAGCCAGTTTCTTGCAGAGATGATCACACGGGACCCCGGGCTCTTCGACGTGTTCGGGCGGCCTGGCTCGCTCGACCGTCCGTCGACACGCGAGGAGTTTGAGGTCCAGCTCGCCGCGTTTCGCCGCGCCGTGGACGCCGACGCCGCGCCGTACCGGCTGCACGCGGGCGAGACCCTGCGCATCGGCACGCGCGACATTATTCTGAACGCCGACGTCGTCGCGCTGGGCCAGGAATTGACGCTGCTGGCGGACGTGCTTCTCGCGTATGCCGTCGAGGTCGCGACCACGAAGACAACCGAACGGTATGGCGGCGTGTCGGGCGGATTCGCCGTGTTCGGCTTGGGGAAGATGGGCGGACGCGAGATTGGCTACGGCAGCGACCTAGACCTTGTGTTTGTGTACGACGGCAACGCGAAGACCGACGCGGGCATGTCGTTGATCGAATATTTCAGCGCGGTGGCATCGACGATCATGCGCATCTTGAAAGAGCCCACGCGGTACGGCGTGCTGTACGACGTGGACGCGCGGTTGCGGCCCGATGGGAAGAAGGGCGTGCTGGTCGTAAGCGATGCGCGCCTGGAGGAGTATTACCGGACCGAGGCGCAATCGTGGGAGTTGCTCGCATTGACGAAGGTGCGCGCGGTCGCGGGCGATGCGGCGTTTGGGGAAGCGGTAGCACGGCGGGTGCGCGACGTGGCCTTTGGGTTGGAACTGACACCGGAAGTGCTGGCAAGTATCGAAGATATCCGTCGCAAGCTCGCGGCGAACAGCAGCCCCTTGAATCTAAAGAAGGGCGAAGGCGGGTTGGCCGAGCTGGAGTTCGCGGTGCGGCTGCTGCAAATACGGAACTCGGAGCAGCACCCGGAATTGAAGCGAGGGGACGTACTTGGAGCGATCGATGGACTGGGGGAAATCGGCGCGCTGAGCCGCGGAGACGCAGAGATGCTGCGCGATACGTATGTGTTATTTAGGCGGATTGAGAACCGCTTGCGCGTGAACCTCGGGCGACCGACAAGCACGCTCCCGGATGATAAGGAAGCGCAAGCGGATCTGGCGCGGCGCTTGGGGTTCGAGGGCGATATTGTCGAGATGGTCAACGCGCACAAGGCGCGCGTGCATGCGGTGTATGAAAGGACGTTGGGGGCGGACTGATGAATTGGCAGATCAATGACACGAGGTTGGTATGCGCTACGCGATAGTGATCGAAAACGCGGAGAACAACTTCTCAGGATACGTGCCTGATCTTCCGGGCTGCGTGGCAACGGGAGACTCCGAGGTAGAGACGAACACCCTCCTCCGCGAGGCAATTGAACTTCATCTCGCCGGGCTGCGCGAAGATGGGGCGTTGATTCCCGAGGCGGTTAGTCGCGTGGATTACGTAGAAACTGCGGGTTAGCCGCTCGCGGTTCCCTTTTCAATCCTCCACAAAGTAGTCCGTGTCAACACGTTTCACTTCATAGGATGTAACGGGAGAGACACCCACATTGAAGTCGACCATGAACTGAGCAAGTCGTTTCCCGTCGATGAGGATTACCTTTGATTCCAGATTGCCAGCATAGTCCGAGGCATCTCTTGTGAACGCCGACGTTGTAATGAGGATTCCCTTTCGTGCGCGTTGACCCTGAAGCGCTCCCACAAACTTCTGAACTTCCGGTCGCCCCACGCTGCTTTCCCAACGTTTGGCTTGAATGTAGATAATATCCAAGCCGAGCCGATCCTCTTTGATGATGCCGTCAATGCCCTCGTCGCCGCTTCTTCCGACTCTCTCTCCCGCGTCTTTTCGTGACCCTCCGTAACCCATCGCAACAAGGAGTTCAACGACAAGTCGCTCGAAAAACTCAGGAGAGCTCTCCCTAACCTTTTCCAGAATCTCGTCCGCCAAAGTGCTACGAAGCTGCAAATATGAAGCTTCCAAAGCCTCCTCCGGCGTACCTGCCTCTACAGTGGAAGTGGGTGCATTTGTGTCGTCATCGTCGTGATTGCGGGAAGAATCGCGAAACTCGATAAACTCGGCAAACTGTTCGAGAAACTTGACATCGATACGGTTCGGTTCTTGAGCAAGAACCGACCTTCCCCGGTCTGTTATTACGACATGTCCTCGACGTGGCGCTTCGAGCAGTCCGGCTTTCTTCAAATATGTACGCGCCCAGCCAACACGATTGTCGAATACACACTGTCTACCGCTGGGTAGCAGTTCTTTGCGCTCCTCATCCGTGAGTTTGAATTCATTTCGAAGCGCATCGATCGTCTCACGTAGTGTGTGAACTCTGCCGTCA
>JBAZRU010000366.1:0-7102 GCA_041662805.1 Candidatus Hydrogenedentales bacterium
CCCGGCGGCCCCGGCCATGCAGATGGAAGCTCCGGCGGAGGGCGCGGCCCCGAAGGTGAATTACCAGGACCACGTGCTGCCCATCCTGAAGGCGCGCTGTGCGAAGTGCCACAATCAAGACACCGCGAAAAGCGGGCTGGTTGTCGATACCTTCGCGGGACTCATGGAAGGCGGGAGTTCCGGCGCGGTGATCGTCGCCGGACAGCCCGACGCCAGCCGTCTGTTCAAGTTGATAAGCCGCGCCGAGCAGCCCTACATGCCGCCCTCGGGCGACCCGCTTCCAGCGGAAGAGTTGGCATTGATCAAGGAATGGATTCAATCCGGCGCGCCCGCCGATGCAAACGCGAAAGTCGCGGCGGCATCCACAATGGAAGCCGGGAAAACCGAAGTCTTCGTAGCGGCTGCCATCGTCGATGGCCCACCTCCCATGCCGGAAGTCGCACTTGCCACGCCTTCTCCCGAATTGGCGAAGCGTGTCGTGGCGCGTGGCGTAGCCACCAGCCCGCGTGCGCCGTTGGTCGCCGTCGCGGGATACAAGCAAGTGCTGCTGTACAGCCTCGCCGATTACAAACTGCTCGGCGCGCTGCCCTTCCCCGAAGGCGAAATCTACACGATCGCGTTCAGCGTAAACGGCGAACTCTTGCTTGCGGGCGGCGGCGTCGAAGGCGACTCGGGCCGTGTCGTCGTCTGGAACGTGCGGAAGGCGGAACGCGCCGGCGTGTACGGCGAAGAGTACGACACGATCCTTGCCGCGGACGTCAGCCCCGATCACACGATGATCGCGCTCGGCGGCCCCAGCAAGAAGGTGAAGGTCTATTCGCTCGCCGATGGCGCACTCCTCTACAAGCTCGAAGATCACACCGACTGGATCACGTCGTTGAAGTTCAGCCCCGACGGCGAGTTGCTCGCCACCGCCGACCGCGCTGGCGGGCTATTGCTGTGGCAGGCCGCCAACGGACGCGCCGTCGAAGCCTTGCGCGGGCACACGGGTGCGCTCAACGACCTCGGCTACAGTGCCGACTCCACCCTGCTCGCCTCGGCGGGGGCCGACGGCACCGTGCGCATCTGGGACACTTGGCAATACAAGCAGAATGCGTCCATCGCCGCGCACCCCGGCGGCGCGCTCAGCGTAGCCTTCAGCGCGGCCAACGAACTCGTCACCACGGGCAGCGATGGCCTGACCAAGCGCTGGGACGTAACCGGCAAAAACCTCGCCACCTACGAAAAGCTCGCCGACTGGGGCTACCAGGCGCGGTTCGGCAACGCCGACGCGCTCGTGCTCGCGGGAACATGGACCGGCGACGTTTCCGTGTGGGACATCGCCGGCAACCGCGTCGCTACGATGAGCACCAACGCATCGTCGTAGAACTTGTTGCTCGCGTCAATGCGAGCAGGTGCAGGTGTGATCTCCGCCGCAAACCTGTCCCGAGAAGTAGGCCGCGGCCGCCGCATCCGGCTCCGCTTCGGAATTGACCATCAGCGGCGTAATGCCGTTTTGTTTCAGTTCCTGCGCTGCCCGCGAACCCATTCCGCCCGCGATTACCGCCTCGCAATCGCGCAACAGCTCCATCAAGTCCGCATGCCCGCGATGCTCGCCGTGCGCATGCCCTTCGCCGTGTCCGCATCCAACGTGTTCCGAGCACGCATGTGTGTTGGCACGCACTTCTTTGCGCACGATAGTGTCCCCATCCGCCTCATAGATGAGGAAGCACATGCTTCGGCCAAAATGCGACGAAATACACTCGCCGTCCGACGAGGCGATGGCAATGCGTTTCATAATTCGTTTCCCCCTTCAGTTCTTTCTTTCAACTACATTCGAGATAACAATTCGGGGGGCTGGAAGACCCGCCCTCCGGTAGGCAGCGCACGCATGCTTGTACCGCCGGCATATTGCCGGCTTTTCAACCCTCTCCCCGGCGCCTGCACCGCTGCCGCCGCCCAGGCCCGTTTGCTTCATGCTCGCTCCAAGCGCGATTCCCGCGCACATCCGCATTCGCACAAGACGGACAACCCGCGGGCCTTGGTTCGCCAAATGCCACGTTCCAAGCATGCCCGCACGCGCGGCACGCAAACTCCCGTGATTCACTCAACGTGACTTCCCCACCTTCGATGAGCAACAGACGGCCATGCACAAGCGCCTCGGCTACCTTGCGCCGCGCCACCTCCACTATTCGCCCAAACGTAGCGCGCGATACCCCCATGCGCTCCGCCGCATCCCCTTGATACAACCCCTCCAAGTCAGCCAAGCGCAACGCCTCGAATTCATCCAGTCCAAGCACGATACGCTCAAGCCCGCCCGCGGGAATCCCCAGCGGTTTGAATGCCCTGCATCCGGGCTCCACACCGATTCGACGGCAACATACAGGTCTCGGCATCCGGCAAACGCTCCGTCGGTTTATGATTCCATTATGAGCATATGCTCATAATTTGTCAAGCAGAATTATGTGGGGCAGGGCAAACCGTCTTCGTCTTAATCGCAAGACTTGCATACGCGCCTCATCAAAACGTTGACTCACGACTACGCACAGAATATGGTGCAGGCCCGTGCCCGTCCGTGTCTTGTCCGTGGAAAGGGAAGAACCATGACACTCGCTGTAGTCCTCTGTTTGGCGTGCGCCGCCAGCCCATTGAACATCGCTGTGTTCACCTACGAGGGGGAGGCCGCGCCTTGGTCCGCTGCCGACGCGGCGTGGCAACGCGTGCAGCCCGATGCGCTTGACGCCCTGCTCGCAACCACCTTGCTGGTTCTCCCGGATGCGCGCACAATCCCAGCGGCCTCCGTGGATCCAATCGTGCGATTCGTGCAGCGCGGCGGGCATCTACTTGCGGTCGGTGGTCCGGCCTTCGAACAGTTGGTCTACCGCGATCCGCAAGGACGCATGGTCGCGCCTATGGACTACCTGGCGACTTTGCCCGAAGAGCACGCCTTGGTCGATTGGGCCGCTGTGAACGCCGAGCCTCCTCGACGCGCCACGAGTCAGCCTCAGGTTCCCGCGGAGTTCACTCCGCTGCCTGATGGCTATTCGGCGCGGCTTGCCGTCGTGTCTCCGTTTGGCTGGGATACGCGTGAACTGCCGGTCACGGCGATTCCCGCGGGACAGGACACGGTGTTGGTGCGCGCATCGGGCGGCGAGCGCGCCACGTCACTGGTCATCGAATTGCGTGAGCGCGACGGTGCGCGCTGGATGGGCGTCGCGCCCTTGACGGCGGAAGAGCGAACGGTTGGAATTCACCTGACCCAGTTCGCGTTCTGGAAGGACAATTCGCCTGCGGGACGCGGTGGTGAGGGGGATATGCTCCGCCTAGACAACGTCGCGGCAGTGACCCTCGGCCTTGCCTCGTCTCATCAGATATTGCCGGAAGGCGCTTACACCTACACGGTGCGCGGGCTGGGCACGGCGAAGGCCGGGCCGGGCTTCGTGTTGGCCTCCGCACCGCGATTGGAGGGGTTGTCTCCGTCGTACAAGACCTTTCGCTCGCGCGTCGCGAAGCTGGAAACCTCACCCGGATGGGAGTCCTTGAATCTCGCGCCGCCCGCCGACGTGGTGTCGCCTATCGCGCGCCCCCGGCACGAGGCCCCGGAACGCGACTACATTTGGCAACCGTTGATCAAGGGCCTCGACACCAACGGCGTCTGGACGACGACCCCGCTGGCCACGACGTGGCACGCAAGCGGCGCGACGTGGACAGCCTTGGGCTGGCGGCCAAGCGATGCGGAACTCGACGCGATCGTGCGAAAACTCGCGACGATGCTCGCGGAGGGCCGGCAGAAGGTTGCAGCCCCCGCACTGCTCGCCGATACGGCGGTAAACGGTCCGTGTGTCACGGTGCAGAACGGCCGTTTCATGCTTGACGGCAAACCGTGGTTCGCGCACGCAATCAACTACTGGCCGCTCTATGTTTCGGGGATGGAGGTCGAGGAGTACTTCAGCGGGTGGGCAATGCCCGCGACCTATGAGCCTGAGTACATCGACCGCGATTTGGACACGCTGCAAACCATGGGCGTGAACTGCGTGAGCATCCAGTACGTGCGGCCCGCGGAGGCGCCTCGGCTTCGCGACTTCATCGCGCGATGCGCGACGCGCGGCATCAAGGTGAACGTCTTCCTCAGCGGAGCGCACCCGACGAGCCCGAGCGCCGTCGACGATTTGTCGAAGCGTCCGTTCATGGAACTTCTCCAGGCAGCGGACCTGAAAGGCAACGCGGGCGTGTTCGCCTACGACCTCGCATGGGAACCCCGGCTCGGGCTCCACAAGGAGCGCGCCCAGTTCGACCCGCTCTTCGAAACGTGGCTCATTGAGCAATACGGAAGCGTGGAACGGGCGGAGGCCGTCTGGAAGCGCCCCGCGAATCGCGTCGACGGAAAGCTCGGCGGACCCACCGATGCCGAGCTGAAAGCCGACGGCCCGCACACGCCGATGGTCGCCGCATACCGGCGGTTCACGGACGACCTCATCAGCCGCCGCTACGGCGAGGTGGTCCGGCTTGTCCGCACGCTCGACGACACGCATTTGTGTGGCGCGCGGACAGGCTACGGAGGCACCGGCACGCGCGGCGCGGTGGAAGTGATGCAGTTCGCACTCACCGCGGGCGCGGCGCACCTCGACTTCACCTCCCCGGAAGGGTACGGATATGGCCCTGAGAACATCGGCGATGCCGCCTTTGTCGGCATGTTCGCGCGATGGGCAGGCAACGGCAAGCCCGTGTTCTGGGCGGAGTTTGGGCGGTCCGTGTGGAACGGCGGAGAAGATGCGCTCGCACTGCAAGCCGCCCTCTACGAATCGTTCGCGGAAATGGCCGAAAAGACCCAAGCGGACGGATGGGCGGGTTGGTGGTTTCCGGGAGGATACCGCGTGGACGAACGGAGCGACTTCGGCGTGGTCGCGCCCGACCGGGTCTTGCGCCCCTCGTCTCTCGTCCTGCAGCGGACAGCCCCCACGTTGAAAGACATCGCCCCGTATGCCGCATTCGGGCAATCGCCCCTGGAAATACGGCCGGAAGAGCACGCCGCCGGGCTGGCCGCGCTTGTCGACGAATTCTCCGAGCGCTCCGCCGCCGCGTTCAAAAGAGGCGCGCTTCCGGAGGTCCGCACGCCGGGCTCGCACACGCTCTCCACCGATTGTCCCCTCACCGGAGTAGGCGGCATGCCCTACGAGTCGCCGATGCCCCCGCAGTATCTCAATGCCGATATCGTGACGGAATTCCGGAATGGCCGGTGGACCGTAACAGCAGTAAACACTGGCGAAGCGGCTTGGGTTGCGGGAGATTGCGCGCTCCTTGTCGAGGGCGAAGATGGTGAACAACGCGCGCCCTTGTCCGGCAAGATTGCGCAATTCGAGGCCGCACGGTTTGAAGTAAATGCCCCAAAGAGCGGTAAGGCTGTGCTCTGCATGACGGCGGGCCGTTTCGGGAAGTTTGGCCAGCGCACGGACATTAAGGCTGGGGATTAAGCGTCAGCCATTTTTCGTGCGTTGACGCCGGCTCTACGCGAAATCGTGAAAAAAAGAACGATTACCGTACGGGGCTGGCCTGAAATTTGTACTGCTTTCATCCGCCCCTAGAACGAAACTCGCCTTATTTTGCGGCCTTGAATCAAGGTGGCCCCCAGGCGAATCCGAAGTTGTTTTTGTCCCGGGCAATCTGGCAAACTATCGCCGTTTTTAGCCGCAAGAAGTCATACCTGGGTTGGGACCTTACAGCGCCTTGCACGCGTTTGGGGACAGGTTTTTTGATGGCCGTACATAAGATAAAGAAGGGGCTGGACCTGCCGATAGCAGGTAAGCCTGATCAGAAGATAGAACTGGCGAGTCAGCCGCGCCGCGTGGCTCTCGTGGCCGATGACTATATCGGGCTGCGCCCGACCATGTTTGTCGCCGCCGGAGACGCCGTAAAGCGTGGCCAAGCGCTTTTCGAGGATAAGAAGACGCCGGGCGTGCGCTACACGTCCCCGGGCGCGGGCAAAGTCGTAGCCGTGAATCGCGGCGAAAAACGGGCATTTCAATCCGTTGTCGTCGAGTTGACTGATTCTGAGCGTAGCGGCGCTCCCACAGACGCGGACTACGCGAAGTTCGAGTCCTATACGGGCAAGAATCCCGCCGGGCTGAGTCGTGACCAAATTCGCGATTTACTGATTGAATCGGGAATGTGGACGGCATTCCGCACGCGGCCGTTCAGCCGCGTACCCCAAGTGGACGCACTCCCCCACTCCATCTTCGTCACAGCGATGGACACCAGCCCTCTTTCGGTATCCGTCGAGATGGTGCTGAAGGGTCAGGACCGGGAATTCGAGCTTGGGCTGATTTGCGTCGCGAAATTGACGGACGGCAGGACCTTCCTCTGCAAGTCCCCCGGGGCGACAATTCCGGTGAATCCAAACCTCGGCGTGCAAGTCGAGGAATTCGACGGCCCCCATCCCGCGGGCACCGTCGGACTTCACATCCATCGTTTGGACCCGGTGAGCCGCAACAAGACCGTTTGGCACATCGGCTATCAGGATGTACTCTCCATTGGCCGGCTTGTGGACACGGGAAAGCTCGACGTCGAGCGCGTCGTGTCGTTGTGCGGCCCGACGGTAAAGCGCCCGCGCCTATTGAAGTCACGGCTTGGCGCGGATTTGGACGCGTTGACCCAGGGCGAACTGGAGCCGGTGGAAAACCGGGTCGTCTCGGGTTCGGTACTTGCCGGCCGCACCGCCATGGGCGAAATCTCCGGATTCCTCGGCAGATACCATTTGCAGATCACGGCGCTCAAAGAAGGCCGGGAACGCGAGTTTCTGGGGTGGATCGCTCCGGGAAAGAGCAAGTATTCCATTCTCCCCGTGTTCCTGTCCCGCCTGTTGGGAACCGGCGCGTTTCAGTTCACGACGACCACCAACGGTTCGCGGCGCGCCATGGTGCCAATCGGCATGTACGAAAGCGTCATGCCCATGGACATTCAGCCTACGTTCTTGCTTCGCGCATTGATCATGGGCGACATAGAGCGCGCCGAACAGCTCGGCTGCCTCGAACTCGATGAAGAAGACTTGGCGCTCTGCACCTTTGTCTGTCCCGGCAAATATGACTATGGTCGCATCCTTCGGGAAAATCTTGAGACCATTTACAGG
>JBAZRU010000367.1:0-7037 GCA_041662805.1 Candidatus Hydrogenedentales bacterium
GACCTTGGTGGTGTACGTGCCGTCCGTCGCCAAAACACCTGCGGGAGCCGCGGGCGGCGTGGGAGGAGGCGGTGGCGCTATCGCCGCGTAGCCGGAGTCGCCTGCGCTGAATCCACTAGGGCCGCCCAGTCCGGACGCCTTTACCCAGTAGTAATAGGTCGTGCCCGGCGTCGCAGTCGTATCGTCGAACAAGGTCGCCGTCGGCGTGCCGATTTGCGTCGCGCCCGCCGAAGAATTGCTGGTGTTGCGCCAAACGCTGTAGCTGGTCGCGCCGGACGATGCATTCCACGACACACTGACCTTGGTGGTGTACGTGCCGTCCGTCGCCAAAACACCTGCGGGAGCCGCGGGTGGCGTGGGAGGAGGCGGCGGCGCTATCGCCGCGTAGCCGGAGTCGCTTGTGCTGAATCCGCTTGGGCCGCCCAATCCGGACGCCTTTACCCAGTAATAATAGGTCGTGCCCGGCGTCGCGGTCGTGTCGTCGAACAGGGTCGCCGTCGGCGTGCCGACCTGCGTTGCGCCCGCGGATGAATTGCTGGTGTTGCGCCAGACGCTGTAGCTGGTTGCGCCAGACGAAGCATTCCATGACACGCTGACTTTATCGGTGAAGACGCCGTCCGTTGCAAGTATCCCTGTGGGAGCAACCGGAGGCGTTGGCGGAGGAGGGGGCGTGGTCGCAGCGTAACCAGAGTCATTTGCGCTGAATCCGCTTGTGTCCACCGCGTTCGAAGCTTTTACCCAGTAATAATAGGTCGTTCCCGGCGTCGCCGTAGTGTCGTTGTAACTGTTCAAGGCGGGACCGCCAATCTGCGTCGCGCTCCCTGACGCATTTGCGGTGTTGCGCCATACGCTATAGCCAGTGGCCCCTGCGACAGCGTTCCACTCCACACGAACCTTGTCGGTGTATGTTCCATCGCTCGCCACGACGCCTGTCGGCGTGGCGGGGGGCGTCGGGTTCGGAGTACCTTCGCCGTCCCAATTCAAGTACGCGGTAAGGTCGGCAATTTGCTGAGTCGTCAGGACCATTGAGGACATCATGTCGACTTCCTCGAACGCCTCCTGGATTTCGTGAAACGGCTCAGCATCGACTCTTCCATAGGGTATCGGATGGCAAATGGCACACGACATATTCCACAGCGTATTTCCCGCGAAGGCATTTCCTACGAGACCATTCGGAATCCCGAATCCGGTCGTGTTGCCATTGTTGTCAAACACTCCGCCGCCATCGTCGTCGCCATCGTCGTCGCCATCGTCGTCGCCATCGTCGTCGTCATCACCGTCGTCATCACCGTCGTCGGGAGTGGACAGGATCTGGACAGATTCCGCGAGAATGAGAAAATCATCCTCCAGGACCAGCGTGCCTACTACAAGAACCCGGGATTTATCCACCAGGTCTTCGGCTGTCCCTGGAAGTGGGTCGCCGGTCTTGGCCGCGGGAGGAAGCGTGATCAAGGCTTGCGAGAAGTCCACGAGCAATTCGTGACCCCTCACCTTCAATTCAAACGTACTTTCATCAAGATCGACGTTGTCAATTTTGCCTTGGGCCTCCACGTGCTCGGAAATAGGGGAGCCATCATTGTTTCCATGATCATCGTCAGATTCTCTGTCTTCAACCTCTGTCTCGATCTCAACGTTCGTATTGAAGACCAGTGAATTGTCTCCCGCTTCGCAGATTTCGATATCATCCAAGTGGAGTTTAAGTAGCGTGCCTTGAGCTTCTGCTATCGAGAAGCTCAGATCGAACTCAAAGACTCCCCCATCGGGAAGCGAAACAGGTACAAAAACAGCCGGATCGCTGTTCAAGGCCACCTCGGCGCTGGAGACAATCACCTGGATGCCGGTGTATTGACCGATTGGAAGATTTGTCGAAGCGAGGATTGCCCCGATGTTCTCCAGGCACGACACGTCGATTTCAAGGGGATCCTCAAGCACCGAGAGGAGAATTGGACCTGCATCAGTGCTCTGCACAAAAAAGATGTCCTCGACCATAACCGTGAGGGATGCGATATCGTGTTTCGAGTAGCACTCGGAATTCTGGGACTTGAGGCTGTTGTCGATCATAGCGGCCTGCAAAAGCACCGCGACAGTTCCTTGAGTCTTGACACTAGGAGCGGTGGTTTGCGGGCATCCGACCAGCACGGACATGGTCACTAGCCCGATTGTTACTGCGAGCAAATTCCCCCTGGAATGTCGAAAACTAGGCATCTTGAAGTCACCTCTTGCAGCTAAGTGTTGTTGTTTCGTGGAGAGACACGAGCTAAGCGAAGGTGTACGTCACTTCATCCCCCTTGTGCGTTGTGATGAAGCAGTCCGAGCCTGCAACCCCATCGGACCCAAACGCACCATCACGGAATGCCAAACGCATTCCGTCATGGAGCCTCTGTGCGTCTCCTTAATACCACCAGGACACAAAACGCAGGGCAGGGCAACAGCATCTTCTGTGCCAATGTGTGTGCGAAAGGAGCCAAAGAATTACAGGGTATGCAATTGCTGGGTTTCAGTGCTTCCATTGAATTGCGAAGACTTGCTGAAGCCACTGCAATTCGGTCGATCTGAGCGACAAAGGCTTGTCGTTTCGCCAATATTCCGTCAAGGACGCGGCTCGTTGAGGCCATCAACGGACTTGTCCGCACGATAGGCAGGGGAATCGCGCGACTCAGAGAAATCGCGGATATCTTCAACAGACGCAGTGACTACTTCGAGAGCGCAAACTCGTCCTTGACTGTGCCGTCGTTGGAGAATGCGCGGAACGTGAGGCGCTTGCCGTCGACTTCGATGACGTTGCAGAAAGCGCCGCCACCGACATACGCCTCGGCCCACTCCGGCTTATCGCCTCGCGCGGGCCCGCTTGGGATCGATACCGACGTGACATAGACGGTGCCTTCGGCGGTGGATGCCGCGCGCTTTCCGGCGCGCATCGGATACGTCCGCATGTGTTCGTGCACATGGCCCGTCAATACAAGGTCAACATGAAACTCGTCGAACAAACTGCCCCACGCCTTCTCGAGTCCGGGATATGCCTCGTCGTTCGAATAGAACGGAAAATGGAAGATCGCGATCTTCCACACGGCGTCGCTCTTGGCGAGTTGCTCGCGCAACCACACGGCCTGTGGCTCCGTTTCGCTCATCACGTCGAGCATGAAGAACTGTGCGTTGCCGTAGCGAAACGTGTAAGCTGCCTCGGGCTTGATGCCTTTCGGGCCGTTCTCGGGCAAGCCGAAGATGTCGAGGTACATGCCCGCGCCGAGACCCAATTGCGCGTCGTGATTGCCGATGGCCGGCATGACGGGCCGCGTGCGAAACACGGGCTCGCCATACGTGAGCATCTCGTCCCAATCCTCGCGTTCAAGCCCCGTGCCGACAAGGTCGCCGGAGATCACGCAGAAGTTCGCGCCGGGATTGCGATCCAGCGTGTTCTTCATCAGCACGCCCCAATCCTCGTGGCTGTGCGTGTCGCTGCAATAGAGAAAACTGAACTTGCCCGGCTCCTGCGGCGCGGTGGTAAATTCGGTGGGCTTGCTCCATACGTCACGCGAAGGACTGCCCACGAGGTATTCGTACGTCGTGCCCGGCGTGAGGTCGCGCAGCACCGCCGTGAACCAGTGGCACGTGCGGTCGTTGGCGAGCATGCTGTCGTCCATCTTCAGGCTCGAAGCCTTCGCCTCGGCGTATGCCGCGTCCGAACCTTTTACGCGATACCGCGCAATCCCGTCGGTCACGGCGGTGTTCGTGCGCCATTGGATGTTCTGCGTTGTACGCGTGTCGTCGCTCCATGTCAGATACACCGGCGCGGGCGATTCCGTCGAAGGAAACGGTGTCTTGCGAAACGCGCCGACGATGGCCGCCTCGCGTCCGCGCCCACGTATCGTCGGCAGCAACTGCTGACCGAGCAGCGATTCCGGGACGTCCGTCAACACCAGCTCCGTCCAATCGCGGTAGGTCATTGCGCCAACCTTCATCACCAACACGTCTTGGTCTTCGGGATGAAAGTCCGAGAGCGTGACCTTCGCGCCTGCCTGTTGCGGACCCACGCACACGAAGTAATGCGGACGGAAATTGTCGAACCCGTTGATGCCCAGCTCGACGCGTCCAGCCGGGAAGGCCTTCTGCCACACTTCGTAGGTCCAGCCTTCCATGTTCTTCACAATCAGGTCGGTCTTCGCGAACCCGGCTTCCTTCAACCAGAACGGCGTGACCTTCTGCTCGATATTGTGCATCACGGATACGACGACGGGGACATCGACGTCGAAAGACCAGTGCCGCGTCGCGAGCACCCGCCGCTCCTCCGGCGTGAGAAATGCCTCTGCCTGTGCCTCGTCGAGCGCATACAACTCGTCAATGGACTTCGTGTCGTAGAGCCGCGTCACCACGGCGTCCATGACGGCATCGACCGTCTCTTGCGCACGAGCGGAGACGGTCAGTACAAATAGACAGAAGAGCGCGACGAGTGTTTTGGATTTGCGAATGTTCATGACGGCAGGCCTCTCGTAAGAAGGAGAATACACACAAGAACACTTCGGACACGATTAACAGGATTCACAAGATGGACTCGCAACTCGGACAGCCTTGCGAATTGTCCGCGCGATTAAATCCGCTCTATCTTGGTAATCCTGTAAATCCTGTCGAGAATCACTCTCTTCAACAGGGACGGAGAATGACCTACCGCGACGCCTTCGGTCCCGCTGTTCCCGGCACGAAGATATCCGCGCGCGTGAGATTGAGCGCCTTCGCCGTTTCCAGGCAATAGTCAATCTGGCCCATCTTCGGATACCGCCCGTTCGACCCGAACGAGAACTTCACGCCGGCCGCCTTTGCCATCGTAAGGAAGGGCAACTTCGGCAGCTTGAGGCCGCCGCTGATTTCCAACGCCACGTCATACTTCACCGCCGCGTCGATCACGCGCTTCATGCGTGGCTCCGTCCACAATGCGTCGTACTGCGGCGCCAACGAATCCGGCATCCACGTCGTGTTGCCGAAAATATCGATGGGATCCTCCGCCATGCGCCGCTCGTGCCATTCCACATAGCGCTCCATGAAGGCATCCGGCTCGCCAAGTGCGTCTCCTGCCTCCCACAGCTTCATGCGCTGGCCGTCCGGCCCTGGCATGGTCATGGCATCGCCCAGCACATAGTCTAGGCGTTTGTATGCAGTCTTCGAAAAGCACTTCGGCCAATCCGTCCACTCCGCCTGCACACCCTTGTAGACCCCTTTGCCTTCGAGCATGTCCGCGTACGCAACCAACTCCGCGTCATTGCTCAACACGACGGGATACTTGTTCTCCTTCGTGCCCGCATGCTCGACAATGCCAAAGCGCACATCGCGCTCCTTGCCCAATGCGACGACCGCGTCGATGGTGCTGTTGTCGAGATGTACATGCAGGTCCAGCCGCGGGAGGGCGTTCGCGTCCTCCACAGGTGCGGGGGCGGATTCGTTCGCGGCCGCCGCGGCCAATGCCGGCACGGCCAACAGTCCGCTCGTGCGGCCAAGGAACTGACGTCGAGAAAGCGAATTGTGTTTCATGCGGTGACTCTACCAGAGCGCGGCGGGAGGGGACAAGGAAGGCCTCTCGGCCCCTTTGCGATTGTCAACCGGGGAGGCGTCTGCGATTCGTCCATTCAGTCCACAGCGTCCACTTCTTCCGGCGCGCACCCCATGTCTGCCATAATTACACTTGCCCTTGGAGATGCTGCAATGCGCAGGTTGTTCAAAACGCTGTTCGTGCTCTTGCTGGCAGGCTTGGCGCTGTTTCTCGTCACGTGGCCGTCGGAGCATTTTCTATTGCCGACGGCGTCCGAGGGTATCGCACGCTCCATCTATCGCGTGTCGTTTCTCCTGCGGTTGCCCGTCATGATCATGGCGTTGTCCTGCATTCCCATCGAGGGGTTTCACGTTGCGCAGAGTCCGCCGCTTACCGTGTTCACGTGTGCGCTGACGCCGTTCTTCTGGTATGGGCTGTTGCTGGGTGCGCGGACGCTCATCGCGGGAGTGCGGTTGCTCAGAAAGCCGATCATCAGGAACACAGACGTCCCCAGTCCATCTCGTCGCGCGTTCCTTGCGCAATCCGCAGCCGGAGCGGTCCTCGCTGTCCCGTTTGGAATGGGCGGCTACAGCGTGCTGATCGAACCGCAACGCCTGCACGTCCGTGCCTACGAATTTCCCATTCGCGACTTGCCCGCCGAACTTGACGGCCTCCGCATCGTGCAGGTGAGTGACACACATTACGGACCGTTCATCACGCTACCCTACTTGCAGCACGCCGTCGACCAGGCCAACGCGCTAAAGGGAGACCTCGTCGTCCTGACCGGCGACTACGTGCACCGATCGCCGATGGTGATCGAGCGGGGCATCTCCGTCTTCGCGGACCTCAAGGCGCGGTTCGGAGCGGTGGCGGTGCTCGGCAACCATGACCATTGGGAAGACGCGGACGCGTGCCGCGCGGCGTTCAAGCGCATCGGCATTCCCTGCATCGACAACGCGCGCCGGTTCCTCACGCCGGACGGCCTATCCGAAACACCGTATGCACAGCGCTCGCTGTGTATTGGCGGCATCGGTGACTTGTGGGAAGACAAGACCGACTTTGCTGCCGCAACCCGCGACGCCTTCCCCAACATGCCGCGCATCGTCTTGTCGCACAATCCCGACGCGGCGGAGAAGGCGCCCAAGAGTCTGCGGATCGACCTCATGTGCAGCGGCCACACGCACGGCGGGCAAGTATGGATTCCCGGCGTGGGCACGCCCGTCGTGCCGAGCAAGTTTGGCCAGAAGTATGCGGGCGGCGTCTGCGAAGGACCCACGTGCCCGGTGCTGGTTTCGCGCGGTGTGGGCATGGCCTTCATGCCAATCCGTTTCGGGGTGACGCCGGAGATTGGGGCGATAACGCTGCGGCGGGCATGAGTGGCGCGCGAACATGGCACACAGTGTATACTCGTGCGGGGTTTGTGGATGTCCGGAAGGAGGGGAACAATGACGACCGACGATCGGCTTCATCAGCAGCGCTACATGATTCGCAAGAAGATCATCAAGATCCTGGGGCAGGC
>JBAZRU010000368.1:0-7029 GCA_041662805.1 Candidatus Hydrogenedentales bacterium
CACGCGGATAGATTGGCGATGGAAATGCTGCGACAACTGCTGAATCCCCTCGAATGGGAAGTGGAAGTTGCGGCGCTGGAAACCCTGACCGCAGAACTTGTAACTCAGGTGACCAAAGGAAAACCCTCTCTTGTCTGCATTGGCGCGCTACCGCCGGGCGGTCTTGCCCACACTCGATATCTGTGCAAGAAACTTCGGGCGCGCCACCCTGACCTCAAGATTATCGTCGGCAGGTGGGGACTCCAAGACAACGTCACAGAGAACCGCGACCAGCTCGAAGAGGTGGGAGCAGACCTCATAGCGACCACCTTGCTCGAAACGCGTAAACAGTTGAATGACTGGTTGCCCGTCTTGGCCTATCAGGGCACGAAGACCGAGGCCGTGTAGTCCGAGCGCGTGCTTTTCGCACCGCACTGCGTTTCTCGCTGCACCGCCAATTTGTCGAGTCTTTACGCTCCCTTTGCCCTCTATTCACCCCCGTCAGGTCTAATGATTACAGGCGACAATAGGTATTCACGCAATACGGCCCTGCGTTGGTTCTCCTCTGGAATCGCAAGGCGAACGCGTTGAGAACCTTCCCAAGCGTCAAGTGGCTGACGTGGCTACGACGCAAGGGCCAACACATGAACCAATAGGAGTCACTTCAATGGGTCTGCTACGCACTGGTCTCGCCGGCGCCGGCGCTTGGAAATGGGGCGGCGGATTATTCGGCACCATCATCGTCTTCATTGTCCTTTACTGGTTGCTGGGCGCTGTCGGCATGCAATAGTCCGATCCCGGCTTAAAAGCGGTATCCAGCTAGTGCGTGAAGGAGTCTTGCGATGGCCGCGGCTCGAGTCGCGGAAATCAATGCCTCCTCCACAACCAGCTTCAGTGAAGCAGTCAAAGAGGCGCTGGTCCGCGCGCATGACACACTCGAAAACGTCAAGTCCGCGTGGGTCAAGGATCAGAAGGTCTTGATCGACGAAAAGGATGATGTATCGGAATATCGGGTTCTCCTGAAGATTACTTCTGTGCACAGAGACTAAGAATTAAATCGGTTGATCTTGTGCGTTGTAACGCTGGCTTCCAGCCGGCTCTTAGCCAAACCACAGGACTTCGAGATTTCCAGTTTCGGCTGAAACGAACCACCAGAAATTGAGTGAACAACATATGTGGCAATCTCGCCACGGAAGGCTTGCATATGATCACGCAATGCTGCGAGTGCCATAAAGTCCGCGACGGACAACGTTGGGTTACACAGGAAAGTTATTCCCTATCCGACCAGTCAGTCAGCCATGGCCTATGCCCCAACTGCGGCGAGAAGGCGCTACGCGAAGTTGATGCCTATTACTCAACCTCGTCGACGCCAGCCTCTTGATTGCCGTCGATTCAATTCCAGTCCGCCGTACCAGGAGTTACCCATAAAACAGAGATCGGATTCCACAAAACTAGTTTAACGAAGGGCCTGCGAGCTACAAATTGGGTGCGTGTCTCTATGGCATCAAGAGCGAACCGAATTCTCTTTGCGATGCATCCAGAACGTTTTCCGTATTGTGAGCCGAGGTGTCGGCAATTGCGCAAGACGCCAGTGACCTAAAACACGAAGGAGACTCTTAATGAATCTGAAAAAGCAGATTGTTGTAGTGATGGGGCTTGTATTTGCACTTGCTGTCACGGGGTGCCCAACTGCCGGTCCGCTTGTGTTTGGCCCCTATAAGATTGCTTTCGACAACAACTGTGACGAGCAGGACGATTCCGTGGACGCGTTGTTCCTGTATGCCGATGGGTCACTTGAATACGTGGCGGATGGCGTCGTCAAAGAGGGCGATTGGACGGCGCTCGGAACTGAGTTCTCAATGACGATCAACGACTATAGCGGTTCGGAGGACTTGAGCGGCGAAGCAACAATCGATCTGAATACCCTTGTGGATGGCACCTACTCGGTGTCAGGGATCGTGCCGAACAACGGCTGTTTCAGCGCCGAAAAGGCGATTCTTCAAACACAGTAACCTCATTGGACTTCACTATGCCGGGCCAGCGGCATGAATTAAGCTGATTCCTGGGGAAGCTGGCCTTGCAGAAATGCGAGGCCAGCTATTTGTCTGCCTTGGCTTTCGCCCGGAGCCGCATAGTTTGCCGAGTCTTTACGCCTTCTTTGCCCTCACTTCACGCCCCTCAGGTCTAATGATTGCAGGCCACCAAAGCCCTTGATTGGATTCTCCTCCATGATCGCTATGCCAACGCGCGGAGAAGGCATCCCAAGCGCGAAGTGGCTAATGTGAATACAACGCAAGGGCTAAAACAAGGACCGAAGGGAGTCACTTCAATGGGTCTGCTACGCACTGGTCTCGCCGGCGCCGGCGCTTGGAAATGGGGCGGCGGATTATTCGGGACTATCGTCGTCTTCATTGTTCTTTACTGGTTGCTTGGCGCTGTCGGCATGCAGTAGTCCGAATCCGGCCTAAAAGCGGTATCCAGCTAATGCGTGAAAGAGTCTTGCGATGGCCGCAGCTCGAGCCGCGGAAATTGATGCTTCCTTAACATTGAGCGTTAGTGAAGCAGTCCAGTTCTCCTGAAAATTGCTTTTGTGCACAGAGACTAAAAGATTGACCCAATACCCCATGTGGCGTTTTCGCCACGGAAGGCTTACGTATGATCACGCAATGTTGCGAGTGCCATAAAGTCCGCGACGGACATCGTTGGGTTACACAGAAGAGTCAGCTCCAGTCCGACGAATCGGTCAGCCACGGCCTATGCCCCAATTGCGGCGAGAAGGCCTTGCGCGACGTTGATACCTATTTCTCGACTTCAGCCGCGCCTCCGTCCTAGCCACCGGATATTCTCGGCAATACGGGACGTTGCCACAACTGATTGATCAATGCGTCCAGTCTGCAAACTAACTTGAGGAGCTAGTAACAAGATGTCAATTGCACGAGTCACTGAAATAAAGACGACTTCCACCGAGAGCTTCGATGCGGCGATGCGCGAGGGTATTGCCAGGGCGAATAAGACTCTCAAGAACGTCAAGTCTGCGTGGATTCAGAACCAGGAGGTACTGCTCGATGACAAAGGCGCTATCGCCGAATACCGCGTTCACATGAAAGTAACATTCGTTCTCGATGGCTGATTGCTGGAAACCTCCAACTTTTAAGCCACACCACAAGAAGAGGGGTGTTGAAATGAAGAGAAGACTCTCGACTGTCTTGGTGCTCGCCACACTGGCCGCGATGCTTTGCTCACCCTTGGCATCAGCCACGCTACTGTTGGGCTCTGCACAAGATTTCGCAATTCTGGGTCACGAAACGGTAACCAACGGCCATAGCGCACCGAATCCAACGACTCAGATCTACGGGAATTTGGGAGTAACACCGGGGACTTCGGTCACTGGCTTTTATCCTGACGGGACCGTAAGCGGAGGGACGATACACATTAATGACGGGGCCGCCCAGCTTGCTCTGGCGGATGCAACGACGGCCTACAACACGTTGGCGGGACTTCCGTTTACTTACGACTACACGGGTGTTGTCCTCGGTTCAGCGGGATACACGACTCTCACGCCGGGAATCTATTTCTTTAGCTCAACGGCGCAGTTGACGGGATCCCTCACGCTCGATTTCCTTGGAGACCCAGATGCAACCTTCATCTTTCAGATAGGGAGTTCGCTGACAACCGCCAGTGCCTCGTCTATAGATGCCGTCAATGGAAGCGCTCTGAGCGGTGTCTATTGGCAAGTCGGAAGCTCGGCTACCCTGGGTTCGGACACAACATTCGCAGGAAATATCCTTGCTTCCTCGAGTATCACGCTCGATCCTCGCGCGGAAATTCTGTGCGGCAGAGCCATCGCGCTAACCGGCGCCGTGGCGATGACGGACAATTTCATATCCAACAACAACTCCGCCGAAGACTACGGTAGCGGACGTCCTGACTTCGGCAGCTACGGCTTCAGCGGCGGTAGCGGAGAGACAGTCGTACCTGAACCATCAACCATGCTGCTCCTCGCCACTGGTCTGGCTGGACTGGCGGCAATCAAGAAGAGGCTGAGGAGAGCTTGATCGGACATAGACCTGAGTACCAGTACACGTTGCCGAAACCCAAATTCGCGCCGTCCACGCAGCTGCCGGCTGGCGTCGTTCGACGCAAGAAGGAGATGAGTAGTGAAAGACTTTGGAAGAATCCATAGGTTTGCGGGCCTTTGCTGCGCGCTTGCAGTGCTTGGCCTGAGTGCGGCATGGGGGGAGGAGAAGGTCACCATCATCCGGTCGGATTCGGAAGGAAACATCACCGTCCGGCATGACGCAATCGCGGACCTCCCCGACGAGTCTTATGCCACAATTACGGTAAAGAAAGCGCCGCCTGCACCCATGAATGAAGAGGAATTCAGCAAGCTCAGTCCGGACGCAACGGCGGTTTGGATTCCAGGTTATTGGCGATGGAATACAAGCTCCTCCGAATACGAATGGATTTCCGGCGTGTGGCGCCGCCAAGTTCCGAATCAAACATGGCACCCCGGTCAATGGCTCAATAACGGCGATACCTATTCCTGGCAAACCGGTTATTGGGGACCCGAAGGCGAAACGAAGATCATCTACGTAAAAGAGGCGCCTCCCGCGTTCATCGAAGAAACTAAAGGGACGGCTCCCGGCACTGACCACATTTGGATTCCCGGTGTCTGGAGACACGATGGCACTAAGTATGTCTGGCTGCCGGGTTCGTGGGAACGGCCCGCATCGGAAGATTTGTCCTGGGTGCCGGGAGTGTGGTTCAAAACCACTTCCGGACACGAATTCGTTCCGGGCCATTGGGACTACACGCCCGAAACGCGCACGTACATCGTGAAGACCAAGTAGACAAGCACTTCAGAAGCAAAGCAATGCCCGGCTTCTCGCGGAGAGGCCGGGCATCTGCGATCCGACTCGTGGCTTGCGTGTTCCTTTACGCAAGCTTTACCAACCCTTTACTGGCTTTTTCCGTTGAATCGGTACGCTCAATCTTGGTCGTAGTTGGCATGTGTCGTCGCTTTATCGGTGAAGCGCTGCTCGGGAAATCCGCTGCGGCAGCTTCGCTGCAGAAAGGGGACAAGCAATGTCGAATGCAAACACCGCCCCCTCCGCCGACCCGAGGCAAACGGCAGCAACGCTGGCGCTCCTGGAGAACAAGTATGTGGGACCAAATATGAGGAGGCTCTCGATCGCTCGCAGGGACTTTCTCTTTGTCTTGCGCGCCGTACGCGAAGGGCGCATGAACCCGGAGCATGAGGCAATCGCGTTTGCACGACTCTACGATGAGCTGTGATCCGGCGGAAGTTGTGAACAAAATCGGCGAAAAGGGGGGGACTTTATGAATCAAGCAGTACCAGCGGAATCCTTCGAGCAAATTCTGCTCTCGCACGTGGATATGTGCTACTCCGTTGCGCTTGCATTGACCCGAAATCCAAGTGACGCCATAGAGCTAACGCGAGATGTCGTGATGTGGGCATGGCTCCGCCGCGACAGTGCGGACGGAGGCTCGCGCATCAAGAGAAAGTTGCTATCGGCATTGCGCGAGCGATTCCTTCAACATTACCGTCGCACCACGTTCAGTCTCGGGAACAGACCGGCGCTTGCAGAAAGGACGTGATATGAGTTGCCCGGGTTGCGGAGCGGCATGCCGGTCTGGCCTCTCGGTGCCTCCACCGCGGCGTCATGCGCGGAAACGGCCTCTCTTTCAATTCTTGCCAAGCGTCGGTAGCGCGCGCTTGAGAGTCTTCGGCCTTTGCGTAACGGTTACGGTGGCGCTTGCGATTGCCGGATGCGCCTCAATCCCGCCGCAGAACGATCCCCTCACGAAGGCAGTGGGCGACAGTGGGTACCGGCTTTCCAACACCCCCCCAGGCAAGAACAACTCCGACAGTATGTTCGTCGTTCTCGCATTTTCCGGGGGAGGCACACGAGCGGCCGCGTTTTCGTACGGTGTCCTCGAGAAACTGCGGGATACAGAGATCGTCTGGGAAGGCGAACCGCACCGCCTATTGGATGAGGTCGATGTGATCACATCGGTGTCGGGAGGAAGCCTCCCCGCCGCCTACTACGGACTGTTTGGAGACCGTATCTTCGAAGACTTCTTGGATAAAGTCCTCTGCCGGAACATTGGCGGCGACTTCATGAAGCAAGTATTCGCCCCCCTCAATATGGTCAAACTTTTCTCTCCCCGATTCGGACGGACCGACATTCTTGCCAAAATGTTCACGAGCGATATTTTCGAAGGCAAAACATTCGCGGACCTGATCGCCAAGAACGAGCGCCCCTTTCTCGTCATCAACTCGACCAATATCGCGCTCGGCTCTCGCTTTGAATTCACCCAACAACAGTTCGATTTGCTCAACTCCGATCTAGCCAGCTATCCGATAGGCTTCGCCGTCGCAGCTTCCTCCGCATATCCGGGGTACCTCACCCCCGTGACATTGACCAACTACCCAAAAGGCCCGGACTTTCACCCCCCCGCGTGGATCGCCGAAGAAGAACGGCGCGACGACCCAAGCAGGATACGGTATCCCCTGTTCCGCGATTACCAGTCCTACCTCAAACCCGGCAGCCCTTACATCCATCTGGTCGATGGGGGCGTATCCGACAATCTGGGCATACTCCCCGTTATCCAATTCGCCGGCGGGGCGCTCCCCAGCGACAGTATTCAGATAGATGCCAAGCAGATAGACGCCCAGCAGATAGACGCCAAGCACGTTGAACTCAAGAAGTTCGTCATCATCTTGGTCAATGCCAAACAACCCGGCCCTACCGAATACAACACCCAGCAAAAGGTGGTCAATGTATTCAAGGTGCTGCTCGCCGCTGGCGAAAAGCCCATGACAAACTTCTCCACCCTGGAAACCGCCTATCTCCGAACCTACATCAGAACCCTAACGGAGAGACAACGCCTCCGAGACCAAATCACCAATGCGTTCGGCGAAGAGGAGATCAAGGCTAAGCTGCCCGGCCTGCCAGCCTCCGACACCGATTACTCCTTCATCGAGGTGGCGTTCGACACCCAAGGCGACGAGCAGGCACTGGATTA
>JBAZRU010000369.1:0-5138 GCA_041662805.1 Candidatus Hydrogenedentales bacterium
AGACGGCTTGCCACGGGAGGTTCTTTAGAGAATCGTGTGCGGGCGACAAATCGAACTGGCTGTCATCCAATTGTTGCCTGAGCGCGTGTTCAAGATCGCCTCGGCTATATCTGCTGACAATCGCATCGAAAAGGTCGAGGGGGTTCTTGAAGACGTTGGGACTTCGGGGGAAAAACTGTTGCCCAAGGGACACTCGAATGCCTTCCCACAACGGGAGGCGCCTGCTCGAACCGTCTTGACTGATGCACAGATGAGAAAGACCGGCGCCAACGAATAGTGTTAATTGGTCGTCGATAAGCTTCTGCGTTAGTGTATCGACGTGATTTGGCGGCAGAATTGGAGAATTGGATGGCATCGGCATGTGACTCCGAATATCGCAAGTTTCCGTACTCACACGAGAATTTCTCAGATATATTCATAGCATACGGATAGGAAGGGGATGAGTCCAGCGGTGCAGCAGCGTTTATTGGGGCGCTTAACAACCGTTGACGTGCGTTCAAACAAAGGAGGTTAGCAACCTAGACCCGCTTGATGTCTCGCATGTCCACAAGCAGCCGAGTGTGGTATTATCTCTTTCGCAGCAGGTAGTACGCTGCATGGTTGTACCAAGGGGGCGTGAAGGTGCGCGAAACGCGCCGGCACGCAAGGCAGTAATGTGGCCGAAGTTGGTCTCGGAGGTCACGGACGGCGGAATGATTAGGCGCGGTGCATCGCAGTGGCTTCAGCGCGCTTGAAGCAGACCGTCTCAAAATGGGGGATTTATCCATGAAGAAGCGTCGCGTACTGTTTGTTCTCATTGCGATCATCGCGCTTGCGCTTGCGCTGCCCGTGTCCAATTTGGTCGCGGGAGCGCCCAAGACAAGCCTCGGCAAAATCCAGAACCCCGATCCGGAATTCGCCAAAGCACTCGACATTCTGGAGCGCAAGTGCGTCAACTGTCACACAACCGAATACAAACTGCCGTTGTATGCCGGACTGCCATTCGCGCAGGGGATGATCAAGAAAGACATCGAGTTGGGCACAAGCTACGTCAACTATCTCCAGGAACTTCAGCCGGCGGACGGCAAGCCGGTTTCCGAGGTGATTCTGGCGAAGACGGAGCAGGCGATCGCACAGAAGGCCATGCCGCCCGCGCGCTACACCTTCATGCACTGGGACGCGCGTGTTTCCGACGCGGACCGCGAAGCCCTTTTCGCGTGGATACACAAGCTCCGCAAAGAGCACTATGCGACTGGCCTCGCATCGTCGGGGTTTGAAAGCGAGCCGATACAGCCGTTGCCCACGAGTATAACGCTGAACGAGGCGAAGGTCGCACTGGGTGACCGCATCTATCACGACAAGCGCCTTTCGAAGGATGACACGTTGTCGTGCGCTTCGTGCCACGGCCTCGACAAGGGCGGCACGGACCAAGCGCAGTATTCGTCCGGAGTTGGCGGTCAGAAGGGCGGAATCAACTCGCCAACGACGTTCAACTCGGGATTCTGCTTTGTACAGTTCTGGGATGGGCGCGCCGCAACCCTTGAGGATCAGGCCGACGGGCCGGTGAACAATCCGGTGGAAATGGGATCGAATTGGCCGGAGGTGTTCGCGAAGGTAAGCCAGGACGCGGACTTCATGCAGGCATACTCGGCGGTCTATCCCGATGGGTTGAGCAAAGAGAACATGACGAACGCGATTGCGGAGTTTGAGCGGTCGTTGATCACGCCGAACTCGAAGTTCGACAAGTACCTCATGGGCGACGCCGCCGCGTTGACGGACGATGAAAAGAAGGGCTACCAGCACTTCAAGGACTTCAATTGCGCGACGTGCCACGTGGGCAAGGCGATGGGCGCTCAGTCGTTCGAGAAGTTGGGCCTCAAAGCGGACTACTTCGCGAAACGAGGCAATCTCACCGATGCCGACAACGGGCGGTTTAGCGTCACGAAGAATGAAGCGGACAAGCACAAGTTCAAGGTGCCGACGCTGCGGAATATCAACAAGACCATGCCGTATCTCCACGACGGGTCGACGAGCGACCTCTCGGAAGTAGTGCGGATTATGGTGGAGAATCAAGTCGGTAAGCCTATCGATGAGCCGCAGGTGAAGCTCATTGTCGCGTTCTTGAATACGTTGACCGGCGAATACAAAGGACAGCCGCTCCCGTAAGCCATGGCCAAAAGCCTGCTGGAAGCCAGCGGTACACCGGACAGAATTAGAATCACCCGCGGGGCGATCTCGAAACAGATCGCCCCGCTTGTTTATTGTCATCTCAGCACCGGAGCGCGATTCAGATCCCGAGGACAGGTATACTGAACCGTCTCGGGGAAGGTCCTCGGAGCAAACGGAAACTCAATGAGCGATACGTTTCGTCGAAATGCCATGTGGTTTGGCCTTGCCGGCGTGGGCTTGGCGGTAGCCTTCATCGTGAAGACGCCCTACATGGCCTTCGCGATCTATGCCTTTCTGTTGCTGGTGGGCATTGCGTATTTCTCGTCCGTTGCATGGTTGTCGGGGTTGGACTGCGAGCGGCGAATTACAAAGACCACGGTCTACCAAGGTGAAGAAACCGAGGTCGAAGTGGTCCTCAGCAACCGCCGTGGCTGGCCGATTCCGTGGATCTTCGTTGAGGACCTTGGGCCAAGCGATTTCCCACTGATAGGCGAGAAGACGCGGTTGGCTATTCTGATGCCGGGCAGGTCGATCACGTTGCGCTATACGTTGACGTGTCCGCGCCGGGGCTACCACCGCATTGGCCCGCTGCTGATGGAGTCGGGCGACCTTTTCGGGTTGCAGCGGCGCTTTCGCACGGGCGAACAGCAGGACTACATTTCCGTGTTGCCAACGGTTGCGTACATCGACACGTTCAACATCGGCGCGCGGCGTCCGCAAGGGCCCGTGCGCATCACGAATCGCGTGTACGAAGATCCAACCCGCATTTCGGGTATTCGCGAATACGTGCGCGGCGACCCGCTCAACCGCATTCACTGGAAAGCGTCCGCGCGGACAGGCGAACTGTATGTAAAACAGAGCGAGCCTTCGAACGTGCTTGGGGCAACCTTGATCCTCGACCTGTTTGGGCCATGCTACCAAGGAGAAGACGCCGAGAGCCGCATGGAATTGGCCATTACAACGACCGCCTCCGTCGCCTACTTGTTGCAGACCTCCGGCGAGCAGGTCGGCATGGTGACCAACGGGCGCGATGCGGCGGAAGTGGCGCAGTACGATGTCAAAGCGCAAGCCACGCTCTCGCGCGACGACGCCGAGCATAGCGTCGTCGGAGAGAGCGTGTCGGACCGTCTCAATCCGTTGACGGTGCCGACGCGGCGAAGTCCCGTGCAGGCGCTAATGATTGTGGAAAACCTGGCGCGCGTGCTGCCGACGGACGGGCTTGATGTCGGGCAGCTTATCCTCTCCGAATACCGCAGGCTCCCGCGCGACGCCGCTCTCCTGCCGGTCGTGCCCACGGTGACGGAAGACTTGGCTCTGGTGCTCGGCGAGATGAAGATGTCGGGCTTTGGCGTGACGGTGTTCCTTATTAAGAATCCCGCGAACTACGAGAAGATCGCGGCGTTGCTGATAGCGCACGAAATCAACTGCATACACATCGAACATGAACGACAACTCCACGAGATCTCGCCCGCCCGAATCGGACGGTAAGCGGCGCTGGCAGTCTTCGGACTCCTTCAGCGACCTGCAATCGCAGGCCGAAGTGGGGCCGACAGACTTCGCGTCGCTGTTGGCCACGCCCGTTGCGCAAGCGGAGCGCCCCAAGGAAATGTTGGCGACGGACTTTCATTCGCTGGCGGGCAAGCGGCCCGGCGCACCGAAACCGTATCAGGCGCGATCAATCACGGACCTCCTGCTCGATTGCATGACCCCGATCATGATCGTGGTGATGGTCTACTCCGTGATCTTCTTCCTGCTCGACGTCCGCTTCATTTTCACGGAGGTGCACGACGCGAACCTGCGGTGGGTCGCCTTCTGCTTCGTCGTCGGCGTCGTCGCGCTGAACCGGCTTATCGCGCGCGACGGCAAGGACGAATCGCTCATGTACGTCGGCGGGCTAGGCATGGCCATCGGGTTGTACACCGTCGTCACGACCACAAGCTACGGCGTCGGATCGGTTGCGCGCGGCTTTATGAACAGCGTGGGGGCCGCGCTGGTTTTCAATTTGACGATCGTGGCGTTTGTCTGGTGGCTCGCGAACCGGCTTACGCACGAATGCTGCGTGGACGAGAACCGCACCGCCGGCGACATCGGCATACTCACTGGCACCGCGCGCCGCCTGCGCACGGCCATGGAACCCAAATCCAAGACGCCCAAGATTCAGACCACGATGGATGCGGTCGATCCCAGCGAATGGAAGAAGCCGCAACGTAAAGCGCCGCCGAAACCCGCCGACGCGACCGAGCGATTGTCGAAGCGCCATCCCGGCATTTCGATCTTCTATTTCTCCATACCCGTATTCATCATCTTCGCGCTGGGTCAACGCGTCGTGCAGCACGGCGGCGAGTTCATGATCCTCGCGGGGCATTTTTACATCGGCGCCTATGCCTTGTCCGCATTATCGTTGCTCATGTTGTCGAGCTTGGCGGGACTGCGCGATTACTTCCGGTCGCGGCGCGTGCATCTGCCCTCGGGCATCGGGCCGTTCTGGATCGGCTTGGGGTCCGTGATGATCCTCATGGTGTTGTTCGCGGCCATCGCGCTGCCCACGCCGAGCCTGCCGCCCATTGCCGTGGTTCAAAACCACCAATACGACTACTGGCGTCCCGGGTCTTCATTCCAACTCATGAACTTCGCCGTGCCCGCTGCCCAGGCGATACAACAGAGCCATGCCATGGAACGCATCGGCATTGGGGTGCTCATTCTTTTCGGCATCTTTCTGCTGTACGGGCTGATGCGCGTGCTGGGCGCGTTCGCGGTGCAAGTGGCAAAGCGTCGGCACAGCTTGCCGCAACCGGTGGTGCGGTTCTTCAACGCGCTGGACCGCATTCTCGAACGGCTCGGACGCCTCCCCGAATTGCCCAAGTTTCAGAAGCGCAGACGCATTTCGAGGAACGTCTCCATGGCGGCAAAGTGCGAGAACCCGATGACCTCCACGCGCCTGTCGACCACCGCGCAACGTATCGAAGCGTGCTACGACGCCATGTGCGCCC
>JBAZRU010000369.1:5148-7016 GCA_041662805.1 Candidatus Hydrogenedentales bacterium
GCCTACGAACTTGGCGTCCCACGACGCATAGACCAAACTCCCCACGAGTTCATCGAATCGTTCCCGCGCGAAATGCAGACCCTTCGCGAAGAGGCCTTCGAACTGACCGACCTCTATGTGCTCTCCGCCTACGCAAACTTCACTTTCGATGATCGCATCTTGGATAGGCTCAGGAAATTCTGGTGGAGCTTCGAGCAAGTGCGGCGAAGAGTCGTGCGGTAGACTGAGGGTAGGCTCTGGCCAGCTGCTGACGCGCGACCACGATCAACAGTAAGGGCGGTCGAAACACTCACAACCCCCAAAAGCGCTTCCACAAGTGGTATTGCCATTCACCCTCGCAATGTGTGTCGTGCAATTTTCGCCTCGCGTAACCTTGACACGGGTTTCCCCCTTTGCTATAGTCGTTTTAGACCACGCCTCGGGCGTGGTTGCTTCGTCTTATAGCGCCGCTGGCGTAGCTCAGTTGGTAGAGCAGCTGATTTGTAATCAGCAGGTCGGGGGTTCGACTCCCTTCGCCAGCTCCATCTATACGCCGGGGTGCGGCGGATTCCACTCCGTTGAGACAGTTGATTGCATAGTGGTGGGATGCCCGAGTGGCTAAAGGGGACGGGCTGTAAACCCGTTGGCTAGCGCCTACATAGGTTCGAATCCTATTCCCACCACCATTTGAATTTTCGATTTTGGATTTTGGATTCGGGACTGGGAAGTGGACTCCGAATTCGGATTCTTGGATTCGCGATTGAGGATTGAACGGCGGCGATTGGTTTACTGCGGAGCGCAAGCACGGTGATTCCGCGCCGTACTCTTCAATCCAAAATCTAAAATCCAAAATCTAAAATCGTGCTGTTAGCTTTGCGGGAGTAGCTCAGTTGGCTAGAGCGTCAGCCTTCCAAGCTGAGGGTCGCGGGTTCGAATCCCGTCTCCCGCTCCATTTGGTACTGCATCGGGCCCGCGTAGCTCAGTTGGCAGAGCACCTCCATGGTAAGGAGGGGGTCATCAGTTCGATTCTGATCGTGGGCTCCATTTGTTTTGCTTTTATACATGCGCGCACCTCCTGGGCGAGGGGCGCGCACTTGAATGTCTCGTTTTACTTCGATAACGATTTTGATGAGGGAGGTTTAGCCCACCATGGCGAAGGCGAAGTTTGAGCGGACGAAGCCGCACGTAAACATTGGCACGATCGGTCACGTCGACCACGGTAAGACGACGCTGACGAGTGCGATCACGAAGATCCTTGCCGAGACCGGCAAAGCCAAGGCGATGGCCTACGGCGAAATCGACAAAGCGCCGGAAGAGCGCGAGCGCGGAATCACGATCAACATCGCCCACGTGGAGTACGAGACGGACAAGCGCCACTATGCGCACGTGGACTGCCCCGGCCACGCCGACTATATCAAGAACATGATCACGGGCGCCGCGCAGATGGACGGCGCGATCCTGGTGGTGGGCGCGGACGACGGCCCGATGGCCCAGACGCGCGAACACATCCTGTTGGCCCGCCAGGTGAACGTGCCCGCGATGGTTGTATACATGAACAAGGTCGACTTGGTAGATGACCCCGAGTTGTTGGACCTGGTCGAGCTTGAGTTGCGCGAACTCCTAACGAAGTACGAGTTCCCCGGCGACGACATTCCCATCATCCGCGGTTCGGCCCGCTGCGCGATGGAAGGCACGAACGACGAGATCGGCCGGGAATCGGTGCTGAAGTTGATGGAAGCGGTAGACGCTTTCATCCCGACGCCGACGCGCGCGCTGGACAAACCGTTCCTGATGCCGATTGAAGACGTGTTCACGATCACGGGCCGTGGGACGGTGGTGACGGGCGCTATCAACCAAGGCATCGTGAAAGTCAGCGACAAGGTCCAGTT
>JBAZRU010000370.1:0-7011 GCA_041662805.1 Candidatus Hydrogenedentales bacterium
TCGCGTTTGATGGCGCGATTGCGCGGACACGAGCGGTCGGCAATGGCGTGAAAGGGACACTTCTCGAATGCGCAAAACTGAATCTGGACATTCGGCTCCGGCTTCAAGAAACGCGGCGGACGGCGCGTGTACCAATAAGCAAGCGTGCCGACTTTAACCTCCGGATGCTTCTCTGCAACCCGCTTGGCCACGGCATTGACCAGAGCCAGATGCGCGCCCATGTGCGCACCTTCACGCTCGTCGATAGCCGCGCATGCCGGGCACTCGCAATAGTCGCCGTTGTCGTTCTGGCTCACGTACACAACTTTAAGGTCAGGCTGTTCCGCAATCTCGCGCAACACCGCTTGCGCCACAATGTCGACTACATCCGGATTCGTGGAACATACCTGCGGCCCACCGCCGTCCGAGTCCAACTTTCGGTGTCCGTCGACCAGCGCAAAATACTCGGGGTGCGCCGCCCCGTAATCGGCTACGGTCACAAAACGGAACAACGAGTGGGTGATGAGTGGCTGCGACGTGCCGCCGCCAAGCTTAGCCTCGCCTTGGACGGTATTGATGCGTAGTCGCGCCGCGAACGACGCATCGCCGGTCAGTTCCGCGTAGAAGCACGAGCGAAACGAGAAGACCGACGTGTCGCGAGTCTCTCCGAATGGAAGGCTGAGACCGGGGTCGCGAGGAAAATAGGTATTGTCGGCGGACAGGAAACGAACGCCAAGATACTGCTCGGCGAATGCATACACACCGTAGAGGACGGCACGCGCGCTTCCGCCCTCTATCTCGATTTGCTCCGGTTTGATGCGAATCGTGAAGCCCTCATCTTCCGTTGAAGGAGACGGAGACGGAGCTACGCCGATCACGACCGAGCGCGTCGAATCTCTCCCGTCTGCCCGCAATGGCAGGGCAATGGTTGTGACCTCGCGGAAAAGGCGTTGAAACTCCTCCGCGGCATACCGCTCGGTGTCTGACGCATCTACCGCGATTGCGAGCGTCCAACTCGCCATATCGCGTACGGAAAGTGTCGGCGAGGCGCCATGCACTGTCCAAACGAATGAGAGCATCGCCGCCATGGCGAATGCCTGCCTGATTGCGTTCATGCGGTTCCTCCGGCGTCAGTGAAAGAGAAGCATACGCATTGCATCGGCGCGCGACAATCGCCAAGGCGCGGCGCACTTCCTTGGAAGAGTGTCTATTGTGATATTCTTGGACGTGCAAGGTGTCTGTTCGCACAGTTGATACACAGGACCAGCAGGGCCCGATGGAGAAATGAATGATGCGCTTGAACAGCTATTTTGCGCTCTTAATTCCGACACTGGCGTTACTTTCAATCTGTGGGATCGCCGGTGCCACCGAATACGAAGTAGTCCCCGAGGAATCGGTCTTCGCAGCGGTGGTTCACAAAGGGGGGATGGCCGCACGTTTCGCCCACAATCACTTTATCGCGCCCAGCAAGTACGACGCGAAGCTTTCGCTTGAGGGCGACGACGTTACAAAGACGACTTTTGCGATCTCCTTCGCGGTGAACGATCTCGCGCCCGACGAGGATGGCCCTCGGGCAAAGTGGTTTCCGCGCCTGCAGGAAACGGAAGTTTTGACCGAAGCCTTCAGCCCGCTGAAGGACAACGACCGCGCAATCATCAAGGAGCATATGCTCGCGGCAAACCAGCTCGATGCCGTCGCGTATCCCGAAATTAAAGCGGAACTTGTCGATATCGCGCCCAAGGCGTCGGCGTGGGGCAAGCATGAGTTCGCGTACGCGGCAACCTTGCGCGTCACGATTCACGGCAAAACCGTCGAGCGCGGATTCGCGACGGATCTGACGCTGAAGGACGGCGTTCTGCACGTGGAAGGCGTGGCGCGCTTCGAATTCACCGAGTTGGGCATCACGCCGTATTCGGCGTTCTTTGGTTCCGTCAAGAACAAGAATGCCTTCGAAATATACGTGAATCTTACGGCAAAGCCAAAGGGATAACCTGCTTCGATTACCCGATCGTGACCAGGCTCGCGTCGTAGTCTTCCGGCTTTTCGTATCCCAACAGATTCAGCAGCGTCGCCGCGACGTTGCTCAATCCAGCGCCCTCGACGGGACTCATCGCGATAGTGTTGGCGCCCGAGTAGTCCTTCACGATAAACGGCACCGGATTGAGCGTGTGCGCTACCATCGGCTCCCGTTTACCCTTCTTCTCCGTAAACATGAGTTCCGCGTTGCCGTGGTCCGCCGTCAGGACCGCAATGCCCTTCGCTGCCTCGATGGCAGGCAGCAGCCTGCGCAGCGCGAGATCCACGGACTCCACGGCAATGCGCACGGAAATCGGTATGCCGGTATGGCCGACCATGTCGCCGTTGGCGTAGTTCGCCCGGATAAATTTGTGTTTGCCGGCGCGAATCGTCTCGACCAGCGCATCCGTGATTTCCGCGGACTTCATCCACGGACGTTGCTCGAACGTCACGCGGTCCGATGGAATCTCCACGTAGGTCTCAACCTTGTCATCAATGTATCCGGAGTTGTTTCCGTTCCAGAAGTACGTGATGTGGCCGAACTTCTGCGTCTCGGAAATCGCGTAGGTCGTGATTCCACTTGCGCACATATACTGGCCAACCGTCCTGTCGATGGCAGGCGGCTCCACCAGGTAATTGCCGGGGATATGCGCGTCGCCGTCGTATTCCATCATGCCCGCGTAGAAGACCTTGGGCTGGCGCTTTCGGTCGAACTTGTCGAAGGTGGCGCCCTCTTCGAAGGCGCGCGTGATCTCGATGGCGCGGTCGCCGCGGAAATTGAAAAAGATGACGGCATCGCCGTCTTCAATTGTCCCCACCGGCTTTCCGTTTTCGACAATGGTGAAGCTGCCCATGTACTGATCCGTCATCGTCGGGTCTTCATCGTAGAAGGTCTGAACCGCTTCCTTCGCGCTCGCGAACGGCCGCGCCTCACCCAACACGTGGGCCTGCCAGCCGCGCTCCACGACGCTCCAGTCCGCGTTGTAGCGATCCATCGTCGTGATCATACGTCCTCCACCGGAGGCGATCCGATAGTCGCGGCCCGAAACGCTCAATTCCGCGAGTTTCGCCTCGACGGGTTCAAGGTACCGCAGGACGCTCCGTTCCTGTACATCGCGCCCATCCGCCAACGGATGTACCCGGACGCGCTTGATTCCTTCCGAACCGCACCGGTCGAGCAGCGCCAACAGGTGGTCAATGTGGCTGTGCACGTTGCCGTCCGACAACAGGCCGATCAAATGAACGGTGCCACCTGCCTTGCCCGTTTCCATCGCTTTCAGCCAGCCGCTTCCCTCGAAGATGCGACCCGAAGCGATGGCCTCGCTCACCAGCTTCGCGCCTTGGGCAAACACCCGGCCCGCTCCCAGCGCATTGTGACCAACCTCCGAATTGCCCATGTCCTCGTCCGAGGGCATACCCACGGCCTTGCCGTGCGCCTTCAACTGCGTATACAGCTTCTCCTGGAACAACTCGTCCAGCAGGGGGGTATAGGCCAGGTGCACGCCATCCGACTCGTCCTTCTTCCCGATACCTACCCCATCCATGACGACAAATACCACGGGTCCTGGGAATTCTTTGTATCCGGCAAGATTCTTCAGTCTCAAGTCGCTCATGGTGTGCGAAGTCCTTTTATGGTCGGTTCGGATGTAGTCACGTCGGGCGCGCGAAATACCGCTGTGTCATCCAACGCAAAGTAGATTCGGAGGAGGCAGTAGTTTAATGGCCTCGCCGGAAGGGATCAAATTTGGGCTTCCTTCGTGTTCATGGAGCGCACCCCTGTAGGACGCGATCTTGACCCCGGGCGCCTCGTGGCATATAAGACTCCACGGTAACATTCCGGATGAAGAGGAGCTTTTGTCGCGATGCAATATAGAAAGCTTGGTCGCAGCGATTTGAATGTCCCCGTCGTCTCGTACGGGGCTTGGGCCATCGGCGGCTGGATGTGGGGCGGCACGGATGATTCCGCCGCGATCCGGGCCATTCAGGCGGCCATCGACGAGGGGATGACCCTGGTCGACACAGCACCGACCTACGGCATGGGGCACAGCGAGCGCATCGTGGGCAAGGCCCTCCAAGGCCGGCGGGACAACGTAATTGTCGCCACGAAGTGCGGCGTCCGTTGGGACTTGGAGTCCGGCAAGGTATGGTTCGAGACCACGGACAACGAGGGCAATCCGCGCAAGATGACGCGGTGCCTGCGGCCCGAGTCGATACGGCGCGAACTGGAGCAAAGCCTTCAACGATTGGGCGTGGACGTCATCGACTTGTACCAGTGCCACTGGCCGGACCCCGATACGCCGATTGCGGATACCATGGAAACCTTGCTTGACCTCCAACGCCAGGGAAAGATCCGTCACATCGGCGTGAGCAATTTCACGGTCGAGATGATGACGGAATGTCTCAAAGCCGGCGTCATCGTCAGCGATCAACCGCAATACAATCCGCTGCAACGCGGCATCGAGAACGACGTGCTGCCGTTCTGCGCGGAACACGAGATTGGCGTCCTGGCGTACAGTCCGATCGCGCAAGGCCTAATGACGGGCAAGGTCGGCATGGACCGAACATTCAAGGAAGGCGACGCGCGTGCGGAACGTCCGTGGTTCAAACCTGAAAACCGAAGGCGCGTGCTGGACATGTTGGAGCGCATCCGCCCGATCGCCGACGGGCACGGGGTCACGCTGACGCAGTTGACCATCAATTGGGTCTTTTCGCAGAAGGGCCTCACGACAGCTATCGTCGGCGCACGCGACGAAAAGCAGGTCGCGGAGAACGCCAAAGCGGCGGACTTCACGCTGACGGCGGACGAACTGCAGACTATCCGCGCCGCTGTGGAAGCCTTGGGTGATCCGGTGTAGGATATTTGGCGGGTGGTTAAGTCCCTTTTGCTTCATCATCCGCCGCGCGCGGAATGGTATGGAAGTCGAACATGACACGTCTTGAAGCAATAGATCGAATCGTAGCGCACAAGGATGAATTGCGCGGCATGGGTGTCGCGTCCCTGGCCGTGTTTGGGTCAGTTGCCCGCAACGAGGCCACGGATTCCAGCGACGTCGATATCCTCATCGAGTTTGATCGCCCCATTGGCTATTTCCACTTTTACGATGTTCAAGAGGCCCTGCGTAAGGCCCTGAAGACACCTTGCGTAGACTTGGTCATGCGAAGTGCGGTTATCGAGGACTTGAGAGAGGACATACTCGGAGAAGCCGTAGATGTCTTCTAAAGGTCGCAAGTGGGAATTCCGCGTTCGAGATATCCTCGACGTAATACGGCAGATATCGCAGTTCGTGGAGGGAATGGAACGAGAGGAGTTCGTTCGGGATACGAAGACACGTGCAGCAGTGGCGATGTATCTCGCTGTCATCGGAGAAGCTGTGCGCTTTATTCCGGAGGATGTCAAAAAAGAGTCATTCATCCGTGCCATGGCCAAAGATGCAGGGTCTCCGTAACATTATTGCGCACGAGTACGCGCGGGTGGATTTCGACACAATCTGGAACATTGCGGAGCAGGACTTGCCCACGTTGCCCGCGCTATTGCAAAAGGTCCTTGAGGATTCTCGCGAGGAGTAACCTGCAATGAAGAGGGTCAGCTGCGAGTGAGATTTCGTGCGCGCAGTTGAGCTGAGCTGGAAACGCCGCGACGGCCTGCTTCATTTTGGCATCCTCCAAGGGGTGTACAACGCTGCCGTCCTCCCGCATTGAACAGCCGGTCATTCCGGGGAAAGCCAAGTAAGCCATGCGCGAACGATTCAAGGTGTGGGCGCCCGTCAGCGTGCGCTGGGGCGACATGGATGCCTACGGCCACGTGAACAACGCGGTCTTCTTCACCTACTTCGAGTGCGGGCGCATTGCCTATTTCGAACACATCGGCGTCAAAGACCGCTCGGAATCCAACCCCCTCGCGCCCGCCCTGGCATCGGCGACGATCAATTTCCGGCAGCAGCTTCATTTCCCCGCCGAACTCGAAGTCGGGACTCGCGTGACGAAGATCGGCCGCACCAGCTTTGGAATGGAACACGTCCTCCTCCGCTCGGGCACGGAGGATGTTGTCGCGGACGGAACCTCCGTGATGGTGTACGTCGACTACCGCGTCGGAAAGTCCACGCCGATTCCAGATAGCTTGCGCGAGCTTATCCAGGGCATCGAGGGTGCCGCACTGGAATAGTAACGGAAAAAATGAAACAGAACTTCTGGAGAGTATCCTGCCCAGGAGCGCTTCCTTCGACCGCTACTTCTCCGCCGCCGGATGCCGGAACTTCTTCAAGAAGTCCGCGGAGTCCGTCGCCCACACAAGGCGTCCGTCTGTTGCTTCCGGTTGCGGGTCGGAGGCTTCCAGCGCGCGCGCGCCGGGGAACGAAACGGTCGCCACACTGGGTGCCGTGGCTTTGTCCTTGTTGATCTCGACGAGCCACAGCTTCGGCGTGGGTGCGGCGGCATCGACTGGTTTCGGCCACAGGTACGCTTTGGGATAGATGCGTGAGCATTGGCTTAGCAGTGTGCGCGAAGGCGCGCCGGTGAACTCGACCGGAGCGCCGCAGAAAGCCATGGCCGTCAGCGTATCCGCGGGAAGCGAATCAACCTTGGACGCATCGAGCCGCACCGCGCCCAAGGGCACGTTAAACTCGCGCATGCGCGCCGTCGCGGCGGCGGCGGAAAGCCACCCCTCCAGTTCGGACCCAAGCGTCGCGCGGACCGCCTGTAGCACGGCCACATTCGGCGCGCCTTTGGAGACAATGTCGTAGGCGAGCGATTCGGCTTGGGCACGGGACAATTTGAACGACTGCAGCACTTCGTTGGGTATTAGCGACGGCTCGATGACCACAAAGCTGTATCCCCATCTCGCGACCTTCTTCATCTGTTCGACGCCGTACTCGAATCCCTTTTCAGAGAGCGGATTTAGCCACCGTTGTCCATCCGTGGAGGTCGCCGTCCAGGCCGCATCGCCCCCCTGCACGGCAAGCGGGTCGACTGTGATTCCCGGCTTCCAGCCTTGTCCGCGAAAGTCGGACGCCACCCCGG
>JBAZRU010000371.1:0-7011 GCA_041662805.1 Candidatus Hydrogenedentales bacterium
CCGGCGCGCCAGGGCGAGGGACGGCAGGCGCTGAGGGTCCACTCGGCTACGTTGCCGTGCATATCGAACAGCCCCCATGGGTTCGCTGCGTAGCTGCCCACGGGCGCGCTCACGCGATGCCCGTCGTCCACGGATTCGATCACGGGCCGCCAAGGCTCTATCGCGCCGGACGGCAGTTTCCACGGGTCGAACGTGTCCACGCGCGAGAGGGACCGGTCGGCCAGGTTTGCAGCGGCCACGAAATCGGCGTTGGCCGCGCCATACCACATGGGCGTGGTGCTGTCCGCGCGGCAGGCATACTCCCACTGCGCCTCTTCGGGCAGTGCGAAGGTCTCGCCCGTGCGTGCGGACAACCATGCGCAAAACGCCGTGGCCTCGTTCCACGAAACGCGCGCGACCGGTTGCTTGGGTTCATTCAGCGGATAGCCGCGTTCTTCGATGCTGAAGTGCAGAAAGTCGCCACCCTCGATGCGGCTATCGTGCGCAGGATCGAAACGGGCGTACTGCTCGTTGGTCACTTCGGTGACGCCCATCCAATACGGGCGGTCAATCGAGACTTCCGCAGCGGGCTTCTCATTGGGATAGCCGTCGTCCGCCCCCATGCGAAACGCGCCGGCGGGAATCAGCGCCAACTCCAGCGTCATGCCGTCGCCGAGATCCACCGTGCGCTTGGGTCCCGCGGGGCGGCGTTCTGTTGGCGCGATGGGCGGCGAATCCGGAACTGCCTCGGAGGCAAGGGCTGGTGTCTCCGCCTTCGGCACGTTCTGCAACGGTGTGAGTTCCAGAATGGCCTCGGGATCCTGCCGCGCCGTGTTCGGCGAATACTTCCGCGCCATGTCGAGACGCCGGTCGCGTTGATGCGCGACGTAGTCCATGCTGAGAATTTCATGCCACGTGCCGTGCGCGGGGGCGTTGAGATCGATCCACGTGATGAGCCGGTCCCACGATTCGGAGTCGAGCGCCACGCCGTGGTGCCCATCGCGCAACCGTTGCACCAGCTCCGACGTGCTTGCGTGAAAATCCAACGGCGTGAGCATGTGCATGTCGCTTTCCATGCTGGGTCCATGCACGTACCGCACCAGCGCCAGGTAGGACGGCGGGAAATGCGAGTCTTTGTTGTAGCCCGCGTCGTTGCCCCTCGCCTGGACATCCGGCAGATCGCGGAAATCGGGACGCGACGCGTCTGCGCCGTCATGGCAGCCGATGCAATAGTGGTTGAGAACGGGCTGCACCTCGCGCCGGAACGAGAAGCCGCGCTCCGGGCCGTACCACGGAGCAATCTCCGATGGCGCGCGCCGTCCGGCCAATGGCAGCTTCACTGGCGGTGACGTGTTTTGTCTTTCGTGACAGCCAACGCACGACAACGTCTCGCCGGGCATGGCCGTCATCCAACTGCGCATCAATTGCAGCGCCTGCCCTTGTCCGTCCAACGGCTGCACCGAGATGGGCGTGTTCGCCGGTGCGCGAAAATACGCCGAGCCATCCGGCTCGACCGGGACCGTCCCGATGACGCGCTTGATATCCCACGGCCCGTCCAAACCTACGCGGTGAACCTGTCCGCCCACGCCGTGGTAGGCGAAGTGGTAGGTGAGCAGGCGCAACTGTTTCACCGTGCCACGAGGCACGTCCTTCAGCCCGGCTCCCGCGTACACGTCGCTCATGAAGACCAGGGCATCATCGCGCTCCGGGTCCACCGTGTCCGGAATCGCAGGCGGCTTGGGCACGGCGCGCAACGGAGTGGGTTCGAGCAAGGCAAAGCCTTCCACCTCTTTCAGCAGCGTCATGTTGTCGAACACATCGACAAGGTACACGCCCCAAAGCGAATCCGGCGTGGGCTTGCACGACACGATCAGATACTTCTCGCTGAGCGGGTACGGATGAAGGAACTTCGGCCACGACGCGCCCACCAAGCCGTCGAGGATGATAGGCTCCACCTTCTTCCCGCGCCCGGGGATACGCTGCACGACGCCGTCCGCTTCGCCGCGGCCTTTCGCCGGATCGAAGAGGATCAGCTCGCCCATGCGGGGGACGTCGTGATGCCCACCGGCAATGGCGCAGAACATGGTGGGATGGTTTGGAATGGGGCGCGCATAGAACATGGCGTTGGGCCAGTACGAATTGCTTCCGTAGTACTCGGCCTGGTTCGTGCCGTCGGGATTCATCGAGAAGAGTATGCGCGACACGAAATGCGGGAGATCCGAGTACTCCCAGCGAAGATAGAGCACGCGCCCACTGTTGAGCACCGTGGGGCACCAGTCGTGGTCCTGCTCGAACGTCAGACGCCGGATGCCGCCGTTCGTCGTGCCGTACCGGTAGATGTTCGAGACGTGCGACGATCCGGTTACGCACGGCACGCCCACGAACGGCGCCGTGGACGTGAAAAGGATGTCGCCGTCCGGCAGATAGCAGGCGTCGTAGTTGTCCACGTCCGGTTCGATGATCAGCGGCAGTTGCCGCACGGTCTTATCCGCGACAGTCAGTTCATGGATCTGCCAGCGGCCGTTGTCGCCGGGCATCGAGAACAGCAAGCGGTCCCCGTCGAAATGCAGGTCGACATCTCCGGCGAACACGTCCTTCCCGGGGCGGTAGAGCGTCGTTAGCGTGCCGTCGCTCAGCGGCGAGAGAATCTCCAGTTCGTTGTCGATGCCCGACATGGGCAACGTGGAATTGCTCTCCCAGTTTTGTGGAAGGCACAACTGCTTCTCCGAGCGCTTGACGACGAGCATGGAATCGAAATTCAGCAACGGGTTGGCCAACAGCGCCGCGCGCGACAGGTCATTCCAGCGCGTCAGCGCCGGTTCGTCCGCTGCGGCAGCAGCCTCCGCTCCGGCTTTCCGTAACTCCGCCAGTTCAGGCGCGCCGATGGGGTATGCCGCGCCATAGGTGCGTTGCAGATCTTCGACGGCCAGGCACACGGCCTCAACATTCGCGGGGGCTGCGTGTCCCACCCCAGCGAACAAAGGCAACATCACGCTCGCGATCAACCAGAAGCGAAACGCGTGCCCAAGCATCGAATTGCCCCCTTACTCCGGATCCCCAAGCGCAATGACTTCGTTGCGCATTCGTGCAACATCCGCCGCGTCCAACACCAAGGCACCCGCGGCGGCGTTCTGTTCCGCCTGCTCCGCCGTGCGCGCGCCACACAGCACATGGGTGACGCCCGGCTGTGCCGCCGTCCACGCCACCGTGAGTTGCGCGAGCGTGCACGCGTACTTCGCCGTCAGGTCTTTCCAGCCCGCCAACAACCCGAGTACCTTGCCGCGGTTCGCGAGCTTGAACCACGCGTTCCAATCGGTGTTGCTCCGGAACTCGTTGGGATCGAACACACGATCCATCCCGACCTTTCCCGTGAGCAAGCCCTGTTCAAGCGACATGTACGTCAAGGTGGCGATGTTGTTTTTCGCGCAATAGGGGAGAACGTCGGTCTCCGGCGCGCGCAACAACATGCTGTAGCGAAATTGGTCGCTGGCGAGATCGCCGTGGGCGCGGTACTCCTCAAGTTGCGCGACGCTGACGTTCGACACGCCAATCGCGCGAATCTTGCCTTGTTCCTTCAGCTTCATCAGATACGCCATGGTTTCTTCGATCGGCGTGTTATCCGGCTCCTTCGCCGGCCAATGCGCCTGGTACAAGTCAATGTAGTCCGTACCGAGATAACGCAAGCTGTTTTCAATTTCGATGGCAATCGTCTCTGGCCGCAGGCAGATAAACGTGTCTTTCCCGTCCAGGTGATAGTGGAAAGATCCCCGGTTGTCGTCCCACCACATGCCGAATTTGGTGGCGAGGACCACCTTGTCGCGCCGCCCGCGAATCGCCTTGCCGACGATGGTCTCGCTGTGTCCCCACCCGTATGCAGGCGCCGTATCGATGAGGTTGATGCCGCGGTCGAGCGCGACGTCGATGGCGCGCAACGATTCCGCGTCGTCCACGCCATTCCACATCTGGCCGCCGCCCGTGACCCAGGTCCCCAGCCCCACCATCGAGGCGCTAATACCCGAATTGCCCAGGTTTCTGTACTGCATTGCGTTCCCCCCGGATGGATGAATGATCCCAATCACACGCCGCGTCAGGACGATATCACGTGGCCAGCCTGCTGAGGCCCAGTTGCGACAATCTGCGTTTCGAGACTCAGCGGACGGAGGCTGCCTTCGTCCAGCGACATGATATCTCTTTTCCGTCTCGAAGGCATATTTAGGCGCGCGGGCGGATCATCGTAAATTCGCAGCATTCTGCTCTCACCTTCGCTTCGCTCTTTCTTTCCCTCATGGAGTGGCACACCCTCAACGATGGGCGGCTGCGGATACCCGTACAACGCGCGCGCTGCTTCGACCAATCCGCCCAAGTTGCCATCCGTGAGTCTGTTTGCGATCATCATGGCCACGCCTGTCCGCCCCCGTTATGTTCGAGATGTCCAGAACGCGCCGCAAAAGCAAGAGGGTAGAATGACCAACCGCACGATTGACTTCTTCCTTGTTGCCGTGTTCTTCGTTTTGTTCTCCTTGGACGGTTCAGCGGCCGCTGAATCCGGCCTTTGGCGTGATCCATCTCATCACGCTTCTCTGCGGAACGATGCCCTGGAGGCATACTTCCAGGCGGGGATGCTTTACTCGCTTGAAGATCGGACAACGGGCAAAACCCTTCTTAAGAGCGATCCCGGCGAGCTGCCCTCGCAACTGCTCGTGTTCGACGCGACGCCCACCGATCTCGATTCCTGCACGGTCGTCACCGAGACTTCCGGCGATTCGGTCCAGAGCACCTACCGGATGCCCGATGGAAGCGAGCTGCGGCTGCGCTGGTCGATCGAGAAGGGCCGAGGCGACCTGATCCTGCAGGCGTCGGCCCATACCGCAAAGCCTATAGAGCAGATGCGATACATCCTCTTTGGCTGCGATATCGCCGACCATGCGTTGGTCTGGATCAGTGCCTATGGCGTCGGCCAGGTGATGCGCGATCCATGGCAGGGCACTCAGATTGGCGACCCTCAGAAGGACAGCGTTCCGAACGGCTATGTTCACCCCTTGGTTGCCCTGTTTCAGGGAGACACGAGCGGTTGGTTCCTGGAAGGCCGCGACCCCAGAATTGGGCCGTCCAATGTTATGGTGCGGAGCCTCGGCAGGACGGCGCACGTAGGCATGGCGCGCCGATTCCCGATTCCCACGCAGGATCCGGAACTTTACGAGATACGCATTCGCACTTACCAGAACCACTGGGAGGATGCTGTCGATCCGTTTACCCAATGGATGGAAACCGGGGCGGGCTATCTGCCGATCGACAAGCTGCCCAGTGCGCAGGCATGGGTCCAAGGCGTCGAAACGCAGGCCTATGTCACTGTGGGCGACTATCAGGGCTTGGAGGATCTTGCCAAGTCGGTAGACCCCACGAGAACCTTGGTGGGCAGACAGGCGGAGCACCGGTTCTACAGCTTTGATATCGGCTATCCGGACTACCGGCTCACCGATGGGGCCAAGGAGTGGGTGAAGCGTGCCCGCCAGATGGGGTTCCACGTGGGAGTCCATTTCAACAGCAATGCGGTTGGCACCGAGTTCCCCGACCTCGTGGAGCGGTTTAAGCCCGGCTTCGCGGTCATCGGCAAGGATAAGGACGGCAAGGACCTCTACGAATCGATCTACGACGGCCGCTTGATCCGCTGTTCGCCCGCCCTGAAGCCCTGGCGCGACTATCTCATCGCCCAGATGAAGGATGCCGTGGATGCCGGCGTGGATGTCATTTACCTGGACGAATCCATGACGTGCACGGGCAAGTACATCGTCGATGGAGTGGACGGTCTCCAGGGCATGATGGCGCTGATGCGGGAGACGCTTGAAGCCTATCCCCACGTGGCCGTCGAGACCGAGCAGTTCAATGCGCTCACGTCGAAGTACGGCAAGTTCGCGCTCAGCCAGATGCCGCTCGGGCACCCGCTTTCCGGCTACCTCTTCCAACGGTATGTAAAGGTAGTGCCGGAAGGCGTCATGTACTCGCCCATCGACTCGGCGCTCATGGACGCCCTCGACTGCTGGGGCTACATGCTTCCGGGCGCACACCCGGCGCACGAGAAGACTTGGCTGGAAATTGCCTCGGCCTATCACAAGTATCATCTTGTGCCCGATGGACGCTTGCCGCGTGAACCGGTGACCCAATTCACGAACCACTGGACCGGTGGCCTCGTGCCTGTCGACGAACCTGTTGCTCCGGAAGGGAGGAAGCTCTTCGGGCTCCGAGGCGCCGACGGCGTAACGGCGTACTTCGAGAAGCATCCGAACAAGCGGGCACTCGTTATCTACGAGCCGGGCAAGGCGCCGGCATGGATCGGCACCCGTCATTTCGGTATCAAGAACTGGGAGGGCGCCGGCGTCCCGACATACTTCGGTTTCCGCCAGTCCGTCCGGGATTGGCTCATCTACGATGACACCTCGCTGCTCGGCCTTGACCCCCGAGTCACGTACACGTTCGACGAGACCATCGCGCGGTCCCCGGAACGTTTTCACGTCACCCAAGTCCCGGACGACTTTGTCGGCTACACGGACATGGAGCGCCGGATCCCTGACCAGGAAGTCGGAAGAGACGACTCCTTCTTCAGGCTCGTATCGGCCGGGCACGGCGAGATCCGCATGCACGTGCCGGATGACTACGACGTGTACCTGGACGGGCGAAGTCTGGACGTCGACCGCGCGACGAAGACCGCTTCCGCCGTGATCAGTGCTTCGTTGCCGAAGGCCGGCAGCTTGGGGTACTTCATCGCCCTTAGTCCCGACGGGACGCCCACGGACGATCCAGGCAGCGAAAGGCCCGCGGCTCTCCTTGCGTTCCGGCGGACAGACACGAGGCTGGCAGGCAGATGGGTTGATCTTCCGTGGCAAGGCTCCAAAGATATCGCCAAAAACATTGGGACGGGCACAGACAGCTTCACCATGACCGTCGGGGCCTTTGGAATCCTGATTGGCAGGTTTCCCCAGGCAAAGAGCATTCGCTTGAAGGGCTCCTATGGTGTCCACGTTTCCACGGGCGCGC
>JBAZRU010000372.1:0-7004 GCA_041662805.1 Candidatus Hydrogenedentales bacterium
AAATGAACGCAGGTCTCTCGATATCGCAACGAAGAGTCTTCACCTCGACATCCTGCGCGCTGCGCCGCATTTCCCTCTGCGCGATCCTCCTCATCCTTCTTGCATCCGCGCATTGCAGTCTCGCCGGAGCGCAGACTCCCCCGCTCCCGCTTGCGTCCCCCGATTCTAACGTTGCCATCGCACCCCCAGTCTCGCCCGAGCCAAGTCCATCCCTTCCGGAATCTACCTCGGTACCGCTTGTGACAGAATCTCCGCCGGGTGAGACCGCACCGGCTCCTGAAGAAGCACTCACGGATGCCCCGGCTCAGCTATTCATGCAGAAGTGCGCGGGCTGCCACAGCATTGGTGGCGGCGCATTGACGGGACCCGACCTAAAGGCCGCTCAGCAGTGGCCCGAGACGAATCTGATTCCTGCCATTCAGCGCATGGAGAAGAACGTCGGCCCCTTGAAGCCCGAAGACGTGAAGTCGCTTGCAGGGCTTATCCTCGCTCCGGAAGCAGCTTCCCGACTTGCGGAGGAACGAAAGCGCGTCACGCTTTCCCAAGCTGCGAAGCTCGCGCCTGCCTCCGCGACAACCGGGGAAGCCCTCTTCTTTGGACGGCAGCCGCTTGCCAATGGCGGCTTGGCCTGCTCGGCGTGCCACGCCGTCAACGGGCGCGGCGGCAATCTCGCCATCGACCTGACGCCGAGCTTCACCAAGTTAGGGGCGATTCCCCTCGGCTCTACCATCGAAAACGTCACCTTCCCCCTGATGCAGGTCGCCTACCTCAAAGGCCCCATCACCCAGCAAGAGACCGTGCATCTCGTGAAATATCTGGAGTCCGTTTCGACTTCCCCCGCCACGCCGCAAGGACTACCGCCCGTGCACGTGCTGGGGACCATGGGTGCCGTGGCCGTCGTGGGGGCTATGGGCTTTCTGTACAAGGATCGCAACCGCGGCGTGCGCGCCGCGCTCGTCCGCGACGCCATAAGGAGAAACCGCTAATGGGTTGGATCAAGGACATCTTCGCGCCGGAACAGCGTTCCTGGGAAGAGTTCTATCGTAACCGTTGGGCGCACGACCGCGTGGTTCGCAGCACGCATGGCGTGAACTGCACGGGCGGCTGCAGTTGGAACATCTACGTCAAGCAAGGAATCGTCACTTGGGAGATGCAGGCGCTCGACTACCCCACCATCGACCGCGCAATCCCTCCCTATGAGCCACGGGGATGCCAGCGTGGCATCTCCTACTCCTGGTACATCTACAGCCCCCTTCGGGTGAAGTATCCCTATGTGCGCGGCGTATTGCTCGACCTGTGGCGCGCGGCGAAAGAGAAGCACCCCGGCGACCCCGTGGCCGCATGGAAGTCCATCGTCACCGATCCGGTATCGCGCAAGAAATACCACACCGCCCGCGGCAAGGGCGGGCTGCGGCGCGCCTCGTGGGACGAGGCCACCGAGATCATCGCAGCAGCCAACATCTACACGGTCATGACGCACGGCTCGGACCGTATCATCGGATTCTCGCCCATCCCTGCCATGTCGATGGTCAGTTATGCGGCAGGATCGCGCTTCATGCAATTGATGGGCGGCGTATCCATGTCGTTCTACGACTGGTATTGCGACCTCCCCCCCGCTTCTCCGGAAGTGTGGGGCGAACAGACCGACGTCGCCGAGAGTGCGGACTGGTTCCACTCTAAATTCATCGCCACCGTCGGGTCGAACGTCCTTATGACGCGCACGCCCGACGCGCACTTTCTCGTCGAGGCGCGTCATCGCGGCACAAAGGTCGTCGTCTTCTCCCCCGACTTCAGTCAAACTTCCAAAGTCGCCGACGAATGGATCCCCATCCACCAGGGACAAGACGGCGCATTCTGGATGGCCGTCAACCACGTCCTGCTTAAAGAATTCTACGTGGACCGCAAGGTCGACTATTTCGTCGGCTACATGAAGCAATACACGGACGCCCCCTTCCTCGTGACGTTGCAGGACCAAGGCAACGGGGTCTTCCGGCCGGGCGCTTACCTTCGCGCGTCGCAGCGCGAAGACACGGCGAAGGAAGACCTCGCGGACTGGAAAATGTTCGTCTTCAACGAAGATACGGGTAAGCTGCAAATGCCCAAGGGCACAGTCGGCCATCGCTGGCAGAAGCAGAAGGGCGAATGGAACCTCCGACTTGAAGACTCCCTCACTGGCGACCCCATTAATCCCGCGCTCTCCCTGAAGGACAGCGCGGAGAGCAACATCATGGTCGAGTTCTGGGACTTCTCGCAGTCTACGAATGACAAGCCCGTCAAGCGAAGTGTCCCCGCGCGCAAGGTGGACACGCCCGACGGCCCCGTGTGGGTTGCGACGGCGTTTGATCTCTTGTTGGCGCAGCACGGCGTCGACAACACGCAGGGCGGAGACTACCCCGCCGATTACGATGACGCTTCCCTCCCCTACACGCCGGCATGGCAGGAATCCTTCACGGGAATCAAGGGGTCGGTCGTCGTCAATTTTGCTCGCCAATGGGGCCGCACCGCGGAAAGCACCAATGGCCAATGCATGATCATCATCGGGGCCGGAGCAAACCACTGGTATCACAACAACCTCATCTATCGGGCGTGCATCACGAGCCTGATGCTCTGCGGCTGCGTCGGCAGAAACGGCGGCGGTTGGAACCACTACGTAGGTCAAGAGAAACTGGCGCCGCAAGCCTCCTGGGCCCCCATCGCCTTCGCAACGGACTGGGGCGGCCCGCCGCGCCTGCAGAACACGCCGTCGTTTCACTACATGCACTCCGATCAATGGCGCTACGATCAGCCGTTCAACGAAATCTGCGTCGTCGGCGATGAATCGCATCCCATGGCCTCGGGCCACACCGCCGACAAGCAGGCGCTCGCCGTCCGGTGCGGCTGGTTGCCGTTCTTCCCCCAATTCACCAAGAACAATCAGGAAGTCGTGCGTGAAGCAGAAGCTTCCGGCGCAACGACTCCCGAAGAAATCGTCAACTATGTCGTCCAGCAGTTGAAGTCCCGCACGTTGAAGTTTGCCGCGGAAGACCCGGATGCGCCTGAGTGCTGGCCGCGCGTGTGGTACATCTGGCGGGGCAACGCCATTCAAGCCTCCGCCAAAGGCCACGAGTACTTCCTCAAACACTACCTCGGCACGCACCACAACTGCATCGCCGACGAAGTCGCCAGCGAGTCGGTTCGCGAAGTCACGTGGCACGACAAAGTAGAACTGGGGAAGATGGATTTGGTCGTCGACCTCAACTTCCGCATGGACACCTCCGCTCTTTACAGCGACATCGTCCTCCCCGCTGCCACCTACTACGAGAAGGACGACCTCAACTCGACGGACATGCACTCCTTCATTCATCCATTGCAGGCCGCCGTGCCGCCGTGCTGGGAATCCAAGAGCGACTGGAATATCTTTCGCGACATCGCTCGCAAGACCAGCGAACTCGCGATGAAGTACCTGCCTCGCCCGATGCGCGATCTGCTCGCCACCCCGCTTCTGCACGACACACCCGCGGAAGTGGCGCAGCCTGCAATCAAGGATTGGGCCAAAGGCGAGTGCGAGGCGATCCCGGGCAAGACCATGCCGAACCTCACGGTGGTCGAGCGCGATTACACGAAGGTGTACCAGAAGTTCATCAGCCTCGGCGCCAATTTCCGCGACAAGGGTCTGGGTGTACACGGCACGAACTACAGCGTGACCGACCTCTACGACGAATACGTGAAGACGCATCCCATCGAGCAATGGAACGGCAAGACCTACCCATCCCTTCGCGAAGACCGCTCGGTGTGCGACGCCATTCTGCACTTTGCGGCGGAGACGAACGGCGAATGTGCGTGGCGCGCCTACGAGGCCGAAGCCAAGCATACCGGCATCGATCACACACACTTGGCCGCGGATACGCGCGCCGTGCGCACGTCCTTCAAGGACATCTGCACCGAACCGCGCCGCCTGCTCACCACGCCCTATTGGACCGGCGTCACCAACGAGAGCCGCACCTATTCGGCCTTCTGTCAAAACGTCGAGTGCCTCACCCCATGGCGGACGCTGAGCGGACGCCAGCACTTCTATCTCGACCACGAAGCGTACAGGGCCTTCGGCGAACACCTGCCGACGTTCAAGCCGCGCCCCGACCGTCATACGACACGCGACCTCGAAAAGACCGACTCCGGCCAAGGCACACTGGTTCTGAATTATCTGACGCCGCACGGCAAATGGCACATCCATTCGACTTACGGCGACACCCTGCGCATGGAGACGCTGTCGCGCGGCATCGAGCCCATCTGGATGAACGACCGCGACGCCGGCCTGCTCGGGCTCGTGGACAACGACTGGGTGGAGATTACCAATGACCACGGCGTCGTCGTGACGCGCGCGTGCGTCAGCGCTCGAATCCCGCGCGGGATTTGTTTCATCTATCACGCCACCGAGCGCACCGTGGGAACGCCCAAAGCGCCCAGCCGCGGCAACCGTCGCGCTGGCGCTCACAACAGCCTCACCCGCGCGCGCCTTAAGCCCTTGCTCATGATCGGCGGCTACGGCCAATTCACATACGCGTTCAATTACTGGGGACCCACCGGCGTCAATCGGGACACGTACGTGGCCGTGCGCAAAATCGCCCAACCGGAGTGGTAGGAAAGGAATTCGTCATGGATGTGCGCGCCCAAGTGGCGATGGTGTTTCACCTCGACAAGTGCATCGGGTGTCATACGTGCAGCGTTGCGTGCAAGAACGTGTGGACCGACCGGCCCGGCGCGGAGTACATGTGGTGGAACAACGTCGAGACGAAACCCGGCACCGGGTACCCGACGCTCTGGGAAGACCAACTCAATTACAAAGGCGGGTGGGAAGTCTCGGCGGATCGCAAGCTGCGTCTTCGCGGTCAGACCAAGGCCAGCAGTCTCTTGAAGCTGTTCTACAACCCCAATCAGCCCGGACTCGACGACTACTACGAACCCTGGACCTACCGCTATCAGGACCTCTTCGATGCCGAAGCGGGGGACGATCAGCCCACGGCAATCCCTGTATCCCAAATCACCGGACAGCCCATCAATATCGAGGCCGGACCCAATTGGGACGATGACCTCAGCGGTTCGCCGATCTACGCGGAAAACGACCCAAACCTGAGCAAGCTCACGGAAGACGAGCGCAGGATGCTCTTCGAGATCGAGAACGTCGCGATGATGTATTTGCCGCGCATCTGCAACCATTGCGCTAATCCCAGTTGCGTGGCGTCGTGTCCTTCGGGCGCGCTCTACAAACGGGGCGAAGATGGCATCGTCCTCGTCAATCAAGATGTCTGCCGCGGCTGGCGCGCCTGCGTGACCGCGTGTCCTTACAAGAAGATGTACTACAACTGGCAGACCGGAAAATCGGAGAAGTGCATTCTATGCTACCCCCGCGTCGAAACCGGACAGGCCCCCGCGTGTTTTCACTCCTGCGTGGGCCGCATCCGCTACATGGGCGTCCTTCTCTACGACGCGGACCGAATCGAAGAGTCCATGAAGGCCCCCGAGCTCTCCCTGGTCGAGTCGCATCGAAGCGTGCTGCTCGATCCCCATGACCCCGTCGTCATCCGAGAGGCGGAGCGCTGCGGCGTCAGCGACAAAATGGTGGCGGTGGCCCAACGCTCGCCGGTCTACAAGTATGTCATGGAGTGGGGACTTGCCCTCCCGCTGCACCCCGAATTCCGCACCTTACCCATGCTCTATTACGTGCCGCCACTATTGCCGGTTTCGGGCCGCATGGGCGACGGCATCTACGAGCACGATGCGGAAGAATTCTTCTCGCACCTCGACAAGGCGCGAATCTCCGTACGTTATCTCGCGGCCCTGTTCAGCGCAGGCAACGAGGAGATCGTGCGCGGCGTACTCAAGAAGCAGATGGCCGTGCGCTACTACAAACGCTCGCAACAAACGGACGATGTGGACAAGGAGAAAGCCATGCGCATTCTGCGTGAAGCGCATCTCACTCCCGAGCAGGCCGAGGCCATCTATGCGATGACCGCCCTCTGCACAACCGACGACCGCTACGTGATGCCGCCTATTCAGCGCGAAGAGGCTATCGACGGCGATGGCCACGGCGCGTGCTCGCCCGAGCAGTGCAAAGGCCAGTGCGGTCTGGGACCGGTGCAGAAACCGCGCAGGGGGGCATGAGCATGATTGACACCCTGGATAATACCGAAGTCCTCGCGTCGATAGGAAGACTCCTTGCCTACCCGCAAGCGGACTTCCACGAGATCTTCGAATCGACCCGGCTTGAGGTGAACGATGTCTCCCCGTCCGCGGCGGAACATTTCGAACGCTTTGCGGAGGAGGCGCGCGCCATCTCGCTTGACCACGCGCAAGAACTGTACACCCGCGCCTTCGACGTGAACCCGGTGTGCATGCCGTACCTGAGCGTTCACTTATTCGGCCAGGACAGTTTCAAGCGCGCCGTGCTTATGACTGGACTCAAGGCGGCTTATGAGGCCGCGCACTTCGATTCCGGTACGGAACTTCCCGATCACATTGCCTTGGTGCTGCAAAGCGCACCCAAGCTTCCGGCCGAAGATTGGATCGAACTGCACGCCTACTGCCTCGGGAAGCCCTTGCGGGAGATGCTCGCCGCCCTGGAACGCTCCGGCAGCCCGTGGCGTCACCTTGTGCGCGCTGTTTCCGAACTGCTGAATTTGGGAGAGCAGGACCATGCTTAACGTTTTCACTTTTGTCGGGTTGCCCTACATTGCCCTATTCGTCCTGATTGTCGGCTCCATCGTTCGCTTTCGCTCCAACCGGTTCAGCTACACCGCGCTGTCGTCGCAGTTCCTCGAAAGCAAACGCCTCATGTGGGGCTCGACACCTTGGCACATCGGACTCGGCGTCGTCTTTGTGGGGCATCTCGTTCCCTTCCTCTTCCCCTCTGTCTGGCACGCGCTTGCCTCTCACCCAATCTTCCTCATGACCGTGGAAACCCTCGGCTTCCTGGCGGGGCTGTTGTGCGTAGCCGGGCTGGTCGTGCTGCTTGCTCGCCGCCTGCTGTC
>JBAZRU010000373.1:0-842 GCA_041662805.1 Candidatus Hydrogenedentales bacterium
GGAACCCTTGACAATGGCTCCTCCGGACTCATAGCTGACGCGGGCATGGAGGAGTTGGTCCGCCTGGGCGGTCACCGGAAACAAGAGCGCGGCGACTGCGGCGAACCCGGTAAAAACGCGCTGCAACTTCGCGTACATGGCTAAATCCTCCAAAAGTTTCTATCGCTCCGCTGATACACATGACGAGGTTCCCGGCGGGTAATTCATGGAATTTGACGCGGAGTAACCTTTTGACGGAAAAAGAGATGGATGCTAGACTGACTTTTGACAGCACGCCTGTTTTCTCAATTTGGGGACCCTAGAACTGCTTCCTCCGCCGGAAAGGTGCGTAACCGTAGTGTCATGAACGATCTGCACTCAGCCGACACGAATGATTCACACGATCGGCTCGCGCCGGGCCGGACCCTCGGGGGGCGTTTTATGCTCGTTCGCCCCATAGGTCAAGGCTCGGTGGGGGCGGTCTGGCTGGCGAAGGATACGCAACTCAACGACGAGCCGGTGGCGTGCAAAGTGCTCACGCCTACGTTCGCGGATGACCGCAGGGCCATATCCGACCTTAAGCGCGAAGTCTTACTGACCCGGCGGCTGCGGCACCCGAACATTGTCGCTATCCATTCCTTCTGGGACGCGGACGGCGACCGCTTCATCACGATGGAATACATCCCAGGACTTAACCTGGCGCAGCGGATGAAAGAGCGGGGTAGCCCCTATGGACTAGCCGAAGCTATGCCGTGGATCGAGCAGATCTGCCACGCGCTGGCTTATGCCCATGCGCAAGGCATACTCCACCGCGACGTGAAGCCCGCGAATGTCCTCTTGGGTGCGGGGGGGTCGGTACGGCT
>JBAZRU010000373.1:852-6983 GCA_041662805.1 Candidatus Hydrogenedentales bacterium
TTCGCGAGGTCCAGGCCCAAGATGACGAATTTGTGACGAGCGGAACGCTGATGTACATGAGCCCGGAACAGCTCACGGGCAATACCGTAGACGAACGGAGCGACCTGTACAGCCTTGCGACAACCATCTATCAAATCCTGAACGGGACCCCGCCCTTCTTCCGGGGGTCTATCGCGCAGCAGATTCAATCCAAGACGCCCGCTCCCATTCCGCATTGCCATGAGGCGGTAAACCGCGTGCTACTCAAAGCCCTTCAGAAGGACCCGGCTGACCGCCACGAGGATTGCCGCGAATTCTTCCTGGAATTTGCGCGCGTCGCGCATCGCGTCTCCGACGTTCCCCTGCCCGCGGGGATGCCTCCCACGATTCCTTCGGAATTCGATTCGGAGGCGCCGACGCTCATGGTGCGCCGGCACGTGCGCGCCGAAAAGGCAAAGCCGCTGGGGCAATTGCTCGTCGAGGCTGGCGTCATCGACGCAGGGCAGCTCGAAGCCGCGTTGCTGAAGCACAAGGGAACCCCTGGGCCGCTCGGGTCAGTCCTGATTCAGATGGGCGCAGTCGATGAGGCGGCAATCGTGAAAGCCATTTCCGATCAAACGCGGATTCCAGCGATCTCGCTTGAGGGTGTCGCAATCGATGCGGAGACAGCCGGAGCGATTACCGGGCCGGTGGCGCGATACCGCCGCTGCATCCCCGTCCGGCGCGAGGGCGACAACATTGTCCTGGCCATGGCCGATCCGCTCGATTTCGAAGCGTTGAACGCGATGGAGTCGGCATGCGGGCTGCCGGTCGTTCCGCGCATTGCGCGCGAATCCGAAATCCTCGAAGCAATTCGCCGCGTGTACGGGGCGTGACAATTCAAGATGCGCAGCAATTAACGGTTGCCTAACGGCAATCGGGTAGCGTTACCGGGTTGTTATTGCCCTATTCGCTTCGGCACAGTACGCGTGCCCGATTCGGGATTTCGGTCAACTACAGGGAGTGTTCGTCCATGCCGGTTCATCGCCTGCTTCTCGTGATTGCGTTGTGTGCGCTCACCCTCCTGTCTCTTACCGAAGGAGCGGGGGCACAGTCGAAGATCGTTATCGCGCATCGTGGCGCCAGCGGCTACGTGCCGGAACACACGCTGGAGTCCTACGCGATGGCGCACGCCATGGGCGCGGATTACATCGAACCGGACTTGGTGCTGACCAAAGACAAGGTGTTCGTGTGCCTGCACGACATCCATCTCGAAATGACGACAAATGTGGAGGAGGTGTTCCCGGACCGCAAACGCGAGGACGGACGCTGGTACGCGGCGGACTTCACGCTGGAAGAGATCAAACGCCTGTCGGCGCACGAGCGGTTGAAGAACCGGTTTCCACAAGGAAAATCGCGCTTCGAAGTGCCCACCTTTATCGAGATGATCGAGTTGGTGCAAGGGCTCAATCAGACGACGGGCCGCGTCGCGGGGATCTATCCCGAACTGAAGCAGCCAAGTTGGCACGCGAAAAGCGGGCTGCCCATGGAAGAAGCGGCGCTCGCTATTCTCACGCAATACGGATACGTGGGCAAGGACGCCAAAGTCTTTATCCAATGCTTCGAACCGGAACCGCTCGAACGAATTCGGAGAGAACTGAAGTCGGACCTTCCGCTCATCATGCTGGTGAGCGACGGCCAAGAAAGCGCGCCGCTGATTACGCCGGAAGGGTTGAAGCACGTGGCGACGTTCGCCAATGGGATCGGACCGGACAGGAAGTGCATCGAAAAAGACCCGGGACTGGTGAAGCAGGCGCACGACCTCGGCCTGGCGGTGCATCCATACACGTTCCGCGCGGACCAAGTGTCGCCGAAGTACGGAACCTTTACGAATGAGTTGAAGCAGTTCTACGAGACCTATGGCGTAGACGGCCTGTTCACCGATCATTGCGACAAGGCGGCGGCGTTCCTGCGCGGGGGAAAGTAATAGAAAGCGCCCGCCGTGGCTGGCGGGCGCCATAGATGCAGTCGATAGGAAACGGTCAGCTAATCGGTGCGAACGCCTTGCGCAGACGCCGGTACAGTAGCCACGCGACCGCGAGGCACGGCACCCACACCACGCTCCAAACACCCCACCAAATCACGCGCACCCAGATTGCTTGACCAAGCACAATGAGCGAGCGCACGGCCTCGGTGACGACCCGCCCCGTGCTGAATGTCTGCGTGGGCACGACCGGCTCGGCCTTGGGGGCCTCCTGCAACGTGACCATGATCGTCGAGAACTGTACACGATCGTTCAAAAATCGCAACCGCCCGTCCAACTGCTCGATTTCCTGGCGGACCCGTGTAACTTCCTGCTCGATTCGTAAAATATCTTCCAGTTTCCCCGCGCGGTTCAGGTGATCGACCAAACGTGCTTCCGTCGCTTTCAGGTTGCGCGCTCGCGCGTCGGTATCGACAAACTCCTCGGTCACGTCCTGGGTGCTGACTTGCTTGCTCAGGACTTTGCCCAGCGGATCGAGTTGCCCCATGGACGCGTCGAACTGATTGGCCGGAACGCGAATCTGCACGATCACGGAGCGGCGTCCGAGGCCGTCCACCTGCTCGCGGTAATCGCCCACGTACCCGCCGACTGCCTGCACGGCCGACAGCAGTTTTGCGTTGGCTTCGCGGGCATCGCCCACTTCAATGAGGACCGTCGCGTTCTTGATGAGATACCGGTCCAGGCCCCCCGTGGGCATCGCGGAGATGGGCGCGGGGCCGGGCGCTTGCGCGGACGCCGGCGCAGCTTGAGGCTCACCTTTCCCACCGTAGTCCGCGGCAACCATCATCTTGGCATCCACCTCTCTCCGAGCCCATGCTGCCTCCCCGGCCGACTTAGCCGTCGCGCGCGCACCCGTCTGTGCCTCATATTCGAGCATCGGGGGGCTGCTTTCCGCATAGAGGCCTTGCGAAGGCGACTGTCCGCACTGCGTCGCCAGCACCACAAGCACGGCAAGCGCGAGTGAAACCACCAAAAACCGCTTCATGTCTCATCCTCCTCGGGTATGGGCGCTGCGAACACTCTGCAACGTAAGACACCACCACTCGGACAAGGTTCGGGGCGGCGACGGAATAACTGAAGACATTAACAGGGGCGCGGCCCTGTTCCATGTTGGATTTCAGCAGCTTTCGGTCATGGCACCAGTTTTTCTCATTTGGGCCGTGAGTTATATGATATACTCTTCTAATTCGGAAGCTGCAAGTTGACAGATCTCCTTTTCTAGCAACAGGAAGATCGGCTCGTGACCGTGATGAGGCCCATCGTCAAGGCCGATTGAAAGTCAAGGAGGCGCCTTTGCTCAATCCTTCGACAAAACGCTGCGCAAGACTCCTGTGTCCGCTTGAACCACGGCGCGTATGAGTGAAAACCTCATGATGGGCCCATCCTATCGCGATCAAGTCTCCTACCGAGTTGTAATCATTCTGTGCGGGGCAATCGCATCGGGCGTGGCCATCGTCGCCCTACTTGGCTGGGGTCTGGGCATGCCCACTCTCGCCAGCATGGGGAGTGGCATCATCCCCATGGCCCCCAGTACGGCGGTGTTGTTTCTGCTGTACGGGCTCACCGTAATCCTGCGTACCCACGTTCCGCCGCGGCGCGGATCACAGAGGGCGTGCGTAGCTATTCACGTTGTGGGAGGCCTAGTTTCGCTGACCCTCCTCTGTATGTCTTTCCAGGGGATCTACGTGGATATCGAGCACCTCGGTTTCCAAGCTGCCGTCGGGCTGGGTGACACGCCCGTCGGACACATGTCTCCGCTGACGGCGTTGTTCTTTCTGGTTGCGGGCGCTTCGTTCTTGCTGTCGCTGTCGGTTTCGCGCGACCGCCCGTGGCGGGGCATTGCGTCGCTCGGTTTGGCCGCTTCGCTCTCCGGTGCGGGGTTCGTGCTGCTCCTGGCCTATGTATACGGCAGTCCACTCTTCTACACAGGTTCGTTCATTCCGCCTGCCGCGCCCACCAGTGTGGCCTTTGCGGCCCTTGGCATTTCGCTGGCAGCGCTGGCTGCTCCGCATGCGGTCGTGAAACTACCCGTCGTGCGAGCAGAACCGACCAAGCGCGCATCCATGGTGCTCGCGGCGATCTTTGTCTTGCTCTCGCTCGGCATTATTCTCGTGGGGTATTTCTACACGCGTCATTACGGCAAACAGTACCGAGCCGAAGTGGAGCGGCAGCTCGTCGCAACGGCGGACCTGAAGGTCGGCGAACTCACGCAGTGGAAACGGGAACGCCTGGGGGACGCGGCCGTCCTCCACAAAAACGAGGCCTTCACAACGCTGGTGCGCCGCTTTCTCGATACCCCGGAAGATACCCTGGCAGCGCAGGAACTTCGAACTTGGCTAGACCAATTCCAGGCGGCCTTTCGGTTCGACAGGGTATTTCTTCTGGACAGCCGTGGCGAGGAACGCTTGTGGGCTCCCGAAGGCCGGCCGCGAGTTGCGTCGGCAGTCCAACGAAGCGCCATGGAAGCCCTTAAGTCCAATCAGGTTGCCATTCATGACTTCTATCGCCATGAAGGTGACAACCGCATGTACCTGGCCGTCCTGGTGCCGATCCTCGACAGCGAGAAGGGGGACCGCCCACTCGGGGTTTTCGTCATGCGCATCGACCCTGAACAATATCTCTACCCCCTCATCCAGCGATGGCCCGCATCCAGCCGGACGGCGGAGACGTTTCTTGTCAGGCAAAACGGCAATGACGCGGAATACCTGAACGAACTCCGCTTCTTACAGGACAGTGCCCTCTCGCTTGGCGATCCGCTGAAGCGCACGGACAGTCTCGCGGTCAAGGCCGTCCTCGGCGGGGACGGAATCCTCGAAGGCGTGGACTACCGGGGAGAGCACGCGGTCGCCGCGGTGCGCAGGGTGCCGGACCAGCCCTGGGTTCTGGTGGCCAAGATGGACTTATCCGAAGTCCATGCCCCGGTCTTGGAATGGCTTTGGAGCGTCGTGGCGCTCGTCGGTGTATTGCTGGTGAGCGCGGGGGCGGGGATGGGGTTGCTGTGGCGCCAGCAGCGGCTTCACTTCTATCGAAAGCACTACGATGCGGCGGAAGCGTTGCGGAAGAGTGAGGCGCTGAATCGCAACCTGCTCGAACATCTTCCCCATCGCATTCTCATCAAGAACCGGGATTCGGTCTATATCTCCTGCAATGCGGTCTATGCCAAGGACCTCGGAATTCTTCCAGAGCAAATTGTGGGCACAGACGATTTCGCGTACTTTCCCGAAGAGCTGGCAGCTTCCTACAGAGCCGACGACCAGGCCGTCATGTCAAGCGGAACCCAGAAGGATATTGAAGAGAAATACATCGTAGGCGGCGAAGAGTGCTGGATTCACACGACCAAAGTGCCTTTCACCGACGGCGAGGGGCAAGTCGTCGGGGTGCTGGTGACTTTCGAAGACATCACCGGGCGCAAGCGGGCCGAGGAAGCGCTGCGCGAATCCGAACGTTTTGCACAAGCTACGCTAAACGGCCTTTCATCGAGCATAGCTATTCTCGATGAGACCGGCCACATAGTGACGGTTAACGACGCGTGGCGTCGATTCGCCCGGGAAAACGGCGCGGAGCTGGATCGGGTGTGCGAAGGAGCCGGCTATCTGGACGTCTGCGATTCCGCGATGGGTCTCGATTCCGGAATTGCCAGAGACGTCGCCACAGGAATTCGCGATATCGCTGCAGGGCGCCGCGCTACGTTCAGCATCGAGTACCCGTGCCACAGTCCGGACGAAAAGCGGTGGTTCCTATGCCTGCTGACGAAGTTTCCGGGGGAAGGCCCCTCGCGTGTCGTTATCGCTCACGAAAACATCACTGAGCGCAAGCTTGTGGAAATTGCCCTGCGCGCAAGCGAAGTCCGCTATCGCCGGCTCTTTGAATCGGCCCAGTACGGAGTGATGATTCTGGATGCAAAGACCGGCATGGTCGTCGATGTGAATCCGTTCTTGGTCAAGATGCTGGAGTACTCGCGCGAACAGTTCCTCGAAAAGCGAATCTGGGAGTTGGGCTTCTTCAAAAACATCATTGCCGACCGGGACGCCTTCTTCGATCTCCGTCAGAACGAGTACGTGCGGCATGATAACCTGCCGTTCAAATCCGCAAACGGGCAACAGTACATCGCGGAATTCGTCAGCAACTC
>JBAZRU010000374.1:0-6978 GCA_041662805.1 Candidatus Hydrogenedentales bacterium
TAACCCCGGAAAACGTGGCCCTCATGCAACGCATTCTCGACTGGTCCGACAAACGCGGTATCAAGGTAATCGTCTGCGACCCGCGTGCCCACTCGCGCACACCCCTGCCGCCTGACTTCTCCCAGCAAGCCGCCGATGCCGTGCGGGACTTCGGCGCGCACCACGCCACATTCGGCTTTCACATCCTCGACGAACCGGGTAAAGAAGATTTCCAATCTTGCTGCGACGCCGTCCTCGCGGTAAAGCAGGCCGCACCAACTCTATCCCCCTTCGTCAATCTGCTGCCGTGGCACATGGGCGCCGCAAACCGCGTCGGATACGAAGAGTGGGGGACCTACCTCGATGATTTCGTGAAGAAGTCCGGCGTGGAATTCCTCTGCTACGACTGCTACAGCCAGATGAATCCCGAGAAGACGGGGTGGGGGATGTACTTCCGAAACCTCCGCGAATACGGGGCCGCCGCCAAACGCGCCAACATCCCCTTCTGGACAACCATCCTTTCCGTCGGACACTTCAACTATCGGTGTCCGAGCGAAGACGACATTCGTTGGCAATTCAACACGTCGGTTGCCTATGGCGCTCAAGGCGTCTTGTACTTCTTCTTCTACATGCGGCAGCCCCACGACAACTACCGGCTCGCGCCCGTCGACGAGTTCTGGGATCGTACCCCCGTGTTCGACTCGCTCAAACGAACGAACAGAGGCTTCACCAAGCGCTACGGACGCCTGTTTCTCGACCTTAGTCTCGTCAAGGCCATGCAGTATCCCGAGCCGCTGGAAGGCTGCGATCCATTCACGCCCGACGATGTCGCCTTGAAGGTCGAGAGCACGTGTCCGGTGATTGTCTCGCGCTTCACCGACACGCAAGGCCGTCCCTGGTTTGCGCTCGTCAACAACACCGTCGACACCAATACCAACGCGCGCCTCACATTCCGAGGCGCGAACACGACGGCCTTCCAAATGTCGTGGGATAATCAGGAGTCTTCCGCGCCCGTCCGCAAAGAAGAGGGCGGGGTATCCGTTTCGCACTGGCTTGCCCCGGGGCAGATGGAAGTCTACCGGGTCGAAGTGAAGGAATGAGCCGCAAGCCGTGCGTTCGCGCGACCCCAACCGGATCTTTGACCCGTTCTCAAAAGGCCCGTATACTGGCGCGCAATCAACTCCAATAAAGGAATCATCATGCGGGCATTGGTAACTGGCGGCGCAGGCTTTATCGGATCCCACTTGTGCGAAGCACTCGTCAAGCGCGGACATCACGTGTTCGTCCTCGACAACCTCAGCACCGGGCGCTACGAAAATATCGAGCACATCGACGGCCTCACGGCCGTAATCGACTCGACTCTGAATCAAGACATCGTGCGCGAACTCGTGCGCGAAGTCGACGTCGTCTATCACCTCGCTGCAACGCTTGGCGTCGAACTCGTCGTGGACGAACCCATCCTCACGATCACCAACAACATCCGCGGTACCGAGACGATTCTGGAAGAAACCTGCCGCTACCGCCGTCGCCTGCTCATCACCTCCACAAGTGAAGTCTACGGCAAGAGCGAAAAAGAGGTCTTCAAGGAAGACGACGACCGCATCATGGGCTCGACCCATCTCAGCCGGTGGAGCTACGCCGAGTCGAAGGCCATTGACGAGTTCCTTGCGCTTGCCTATTGGCGCACTAAACGTCTGCCCTGCGTTGTTGTCCGGCTCTTTAACATCGTCGGACCCAGGCAAACCGGACGCTACGGAATGGTCGTGCCCAGATTCGTTCGTTCCGCGCTGCTTGGTGAGCCACTTACCGTCTTCGGCGACGGCGGCCAGACGCGTTGCTTCGCCTACGTGGGTGACGCCGTGCCCGCGATCATGGGCCTCATGGAACGTACCGACATATCAGGGGAAATATTCAATCTCGGCAACACGGAGCGCATCGCAATCGTCGATCTCGCCAAGCGCGTTATCGAACGCACCGGCAGCTCATCGGCCATCCAATACGTCGAATACGAGCAGGCCTACGGCCCTGGTTACGAAGATATGCGGCATCGAGCGCCTTCGCTCGATAAAATTCGTGCGGCCATCGGCTTCGAGCCACGCACCTCGCTCGATGTGATCCTCGATTCCGTCGCGGAGGACATGCGCCGCCGAATCTAACAAACGAACGCGACGCCGCCCCAGTTCAGCGGATCGGCTTCGCGTCTATCGTCTTCACTTCCGCGCCCGGCGGCAGTTCGATGTCACCCTCATTCGGATTCTGCATCGTTGGTTGCCCGCCTGTCGTGCGCACGCGTGTCTTGCCATCCACTTCCGATCGCTCCGTCACCTCGACCGGCGGCAGCGTCTTGCTCTCCAACTTGATCCACACGTCGTACGGGTTATCCTTGCGCAAGTCGACAGGCACGATGTCCTGCGCATAGATGGGACTCGTCATCGCCTTTATCGCCAGAGGCCCAAACCCTGGCCCTTCTCCCGGCGCCATGACGCGCACTCGGTAGACGGAGTAGGAGGGCGGGTCATCGGTCAAGCGCAGGACTTCTATCTTGTCCGTTTCGACGTTCTTTGTAAGGATCGGCCATCCGTTCCGCAAAAGCTCTACTTTCATCCCCTTCGCGCGGCTCACCTGGATTTGAAACTCTATCTTCAATCCCAAAGGCACGATTCCACCTATCGCCACATCCGTGAATTGATCCTTCCCAGCGTCCGCCGTGAACCGGATGATGGGCCCATCGTCTCCCGACGACAGGAACGTGCGTCCTCGGCGGATACCTTCCAGAATCCCCCGAACCGATTTCTCCTTGGCATACACGTAGGTGATGGGCTTTCCCATTGGCACCGCCGGACTCGAAGACTGGCTCCCGCCGATGGCGCTGGCCTTCAACCCGCGAACCAGTTCATAGTCCCAGAACATCACCGCTTGGCCGTTGGCCGACAGGTCCGACGACTTTGCGGCGCGTGATATCGAATACACAAGCTTGTCGTCCACGCGCCGCTGGTATTCGTCCATGAGCTTGTCCAATGCAAGCGGGGGAACCTCTCTCCAGTCGCGGGACCAGACTTCTATCGCATTGACGTAACTTAGCCCGCGCTGCCACGGGGCGCTTGGAAAGCACGGATGTGCAATCGCGAATATACCACCCTGTGCCTGCACCCGCTGGCATACCCCCTGATCGTCGCGGATATTGTTCGTCAGTTGCGGAAACGTGCGTGGGCCGTAAATGAGCGCAACCCCGCGCTCATCCGTTCCCCATTCCATTGCCGGAATCAGCGCTACCTTGCTCGAATTGAAGCCGTCGTCGTAGATCGAATCCAAGGTGTTGCGATCGGCGATCGCCAAAAAATCCAGATCGGACTTCTCCGCGCGATTCACCAATTCCGCCACCGTCTCCTTGCCGCCGCCATACACTGAACGAACGTGCAAATCCCCCTTGTACCAATCGGCGTCTTTCGACAAAACGGGCGATTCGAATGGAATCGGCTCCGCGCCGGGAAAATCCGTTGGGTCTCCTGGATCCGTCTTCTCCGCCACTTCTACGCGGTCCAATACTAAGTCGAAGTCCTGATCGAATGCCCTTAATGTGCGCTGCCCTCTCGTGCCTTCCACCACTTCCACGTTAATGTTGGCTGCACTGCTCGCGTCTACCGTTACTCGCTGTACATCGACAAGAATCGGGATATCCCAATCATACGCATAAACATACGCAACATACTGTCCCGCAGGACATTCCTGCATACCCTTGCCGTCTTTGAGGTTAAACGCCAGCGATTGCCCTCCTCCCACAGGGCGCAACTCGATACGCGACGGCAAGTTGCTTTGCAGGATGTCGGTAACCTCCATAAACACGGAGCCATTCTTCTCGGCAGCATGGGACAGGACGGATCCCGTGCACAGGAGCAGAACCAGAGTGACACTTCGCCAATCGCAACGCCGTGCTATGACTTGACCTTCGGTCATTTTGATCTCCTCAAAGTAACTTTCATGTTGCATTGGAGAATTATACTAGATATAATATGGTGTGTGTGAACTACTGATAGACGCATCTGAATCCCAATGAGTGGCGCCGGGCCGGTTCCGTCGCTTCTCCTCGATGCACGATGCGTCAAGCCGGAGGAGAATGTCAAGATGCTCTCAAGTATCGACATCAACAGCAGCGTCGCCGTCTATGTCCAAATCGAAAACCACGTTCAATTCGCCATCGCGTCCGGCAGGCTCAAGCCTGGCGACCAGCTTCCCTCCGTACGCGAACTCTCCGAGCGTCTCGGTGTAAACCCGAACACCGTGGCCAAAGCGTACCGTGATCTGGAGGTCATGGGATTGCTGTACACCCGTCGCGGCATGGGCGTTTTCGTCAACAAGGGTATCGAGGCCAAATGCCGCGAAGATTGCCGCAAACGGATCATCACCCGTATGCACGAAGTCGTCGCCGAGGCAAAGGCCGCCGGTATGAGCGCCAGGGAAGTCTCTGATGTTGCCGAGAAGAGCTACGCCAGCGAAGCCGGCCCGTACAGCACGACGCCGAATTCCCTCACGGCGCTTGCGAAGCCGACCAAGAAGAAAGTGAAATAATCATTCCTTAGCCTTCCGATGTAAATCGATAACAGGGTGGCCCCCGCGGGTTAGGTGGCCACCTTGTTTCTTTCTTCCTAAATCATTTGTTTTACGCGCGTTACATCCGTTTACCCCCCGCCAAACCGGAGTCTTTGGCTGACACTTCGCCAAGGCAATGCGAAAAGCCATGGACAAACTCGCCTTCAATTCGTTAGAATATTGTTGACATTGCGTGCAGTCTGCTTTACACTACCTATGGAGTTCTTGGGACTCTCTGCTAGTGGAACTGGCTTCCGTCGGGGCGCGATGGGCCGGTTCGGTGCACACTTGGCAGTCGAATTAACGGATTCATACCAAATTGTGGACGGGCTACGGCAAATGGAATCCACGGATCGAAGCTCCAATTCAGATTCTCTCACGGTGCAGATCGCTGTTTCTGCACCCCAGTCAACCCCAGACCTTGCTGAAGATGGGTTGCCCCGCGACGACATCGCGGAGCATATCGGCCGCCTGACCCACGGCGCAAAAGTGAAGCGAGGACAGCTCAGTGCCGTCCAGCAGGGGCGCTACGGCACGGGCCCAGCCCCCTACGGGTACCGGCGTGGTAGCGACGAGGAGAACCCTCTCATCGTCGACGACCGCGAAGCGGAGGTCGTCCGTACGATCTTTCGCGAGTATCTTGCCACTCGTAGTACGGGGAAGGTCGTGAATTACCTGCACTCCAAAGGGATATTCACGCGCAAGGGCAACAAGTGGTCGCGCCAGGCTATCGCCATTATTCTGTCGAACCGCACCTACCGCGGTCGCGTCAGCTATGGCGACATCGAGACGCAGGGCCTACCCGATCCCATCATTGAGCCTGCGCTGTTCTACAAGGCGAATGCCTTGCGCGAACGTCGCAGGCGTCAACGCGGACCCGGCGACGAACGGGGTGACCTCGGCAACGAGGACTAGTCTTCGTCCGTTGACCATCCGCGAAAGGGCCTGTATACTCGCCTTTCCCTGAACCGGATGCTCGTCCGAAGCGATGCGTGCCGTGTGCAGTCCAGCCATATGGCTTCCTGCGTGGCGCGCATGCTATGGGTTCCGCGTTCATTCGGCATGTGCCCGCCTGTACGGAAGCCCGGAGGCCGTGAAATAAAGAAGGAACCGGCATGCTCGACCGCAATGACGTAGCACTCGTAGTCATCGACTACCAGGAAAGACTGTTGCCGAAGATTCACGACGGCGACGCCGTTGTCGCGCAGGCCGTCCGCCTGATTCGCTTTGCACGCGAACTTGATCTCCCAGCCCTATGGACCGAGCAATATCCGAAAGGACTCGGCCCCACAGTTGACGCTGTTGCCAAGGAATTGGAAGGCATTGTTCCCATCGAAAAGACCTCCTTTGGGTGTCTCGGCGATGAGACGTTCGCCGAGGTGGTCGCCGGGACAGGGCGGAACCAATTGCTCCTGACTGGCCTTGAGGCCCACGTCTGCGTTATGCAAACGGCCCTCATGGCCATCGACCGCGGATTTGAAGTGTTTATCCCGAGAGACGCGGTGGGATCGCGTTTCCCGGCGGAATACGAGGCGGGTCTGCATCGTCTCGAGGCGGCGGGCGTAAATCTGGTTACGACGGAAATGGCGCTCTTCGAGATCCTTCGAGAAGCAGGCACACCTGAATTCAAGAAGGTCCTACCACTGCTGAAATAAAGGAAGTAACTGTGAAGACGATCCAATTTGGTTTGACGGCTCTAGTTGTGGCCTTGTCCTCGAACGCAGCGGGACCATACACCACTGCCCACGACACCGACGGCATGGTGACCGTCAATGGTAACCGCACGTTCATCCTCGGGGCCTATCAAGTTGGCAACAAATACACCGCTCCCACGCACACGCCTGAGTTGTATCAAGAAGTGGCGCAAGCGGGCTTCAATCTTGTGAGCGCTTCGGGCGCGGACATGGACCTTGCGCAGCAGGCTGGTCTCATGACGTGGGCAAACGCAGGCACGCTTGACTTGAAAGATAAGGAAGCAAGTACCAAAGCGATCACGGATGCAGTCAATGCCGTGAAGAACCATCCATCGCTGGCATTCCTTGAAACCGTGGACGAGCCTGCGTGGAGTTGGATGAAGCCCGAGACGCGCATTTCCGCCCAGGCGCTTGTCGAGGCGTATCCCATCATCAAGCAAGCGGACCCGAATCATCTGCTCTACACAAATCACGCGCCCACGAACCTTGTGAAGACCCTACAAGCCTACAACGCAGGGACCGACATTATCGCTGTCGATATTTATCCCGTGGCCCCCGCCGGTCTCAAAACCCAATACGCGCTCTTCGAAGATGGGCTGCAAGGAGATTTGCTCAACACCTACATCAGCCAAGTGGGCGAGTACACCGACAAGATGCGACGGGTAGGAGGGCCAGACCGGCCCGTCTTCATGGTGCTCCAGGGCTTCGCCTGGGAAAT
>JBAZRU010000375.1:0-6974 GCA_041662805.1 Candidatus Hydrogenedentales bacterium
GTATGTCGGGAAGAATGCTTCGAACGTTGGGGTCGTCCCAGCAGGCAATCACGAAGCCGTAGAAGGGAACGCCGTTGCTGAACTCCACGAATGCGCGCTTGATATTGTCGAGCGTCCCGTAATACTCGAGATGCTCGGCGTCGATGTTCGTGACAACGCCAATCGTGGGATGGAGACGCAAGAAGGAACCGTCGTGCTCATCCGATTCGGCGACGATGAAATCGCCGGTGCCCCATCGCGCATTGGTCCCGCTTCGATGCAGAATGCCGCCGATTACGCTCGTTGCGCCGATGTTGGCATTGTCGAGGATTGCGCTGATCATCGAAGTCGTGGTCGTCTTGCCGTGCGTGCCGCCGACAACTACCGCGTTGGGTTTCAACCGAATGAGGTCGGCCAACAGATCGCTGCGATGAATCACGGGGACATTGCGCTGACGGGCGGCCTGTACTTCGGGGTTGTCTTCGGGTACGGCGGCCGAGACGACGACGATGGCCGCGTCGCCGACGTTTGGTGCGGCGTGGCCCTCCTCGAACCGGAGGCCGCGCTCCACAAGCCTATCGGTAATCTCCGAGCGCTTGAGGTCGGACCCAGACACCTGGTAGCCCAGATTGAGGAGGATTTCGGCCAGACCGCTCATGCCGATCCCGCCTACTCCAATGAAGTGAATTTTTCGCTTGAGACCGTTCACGAAGGCACTCCAACCCTATATATTGTGGTGAGCCTTAGTATATCAGACGAGTCACCGCAATTGGAAGTATTTTCTTTACGATTATGACTATATCTTGTGTATTTCACAGATACCCGCTGACGGGCCACACAACCACTTGAGACATCCCGCATTGTACTGCAAGGCATTTATTATCAATAACTTACAAGATTATTGCGTATTCTGCTAACATCAAGTAAACTCCTACTTACCGGTAGGAACGGCATGACGGCTAACCTGCCCGGTCTTTGCAAGCTGTCCGACAAGTGCCGCAGGCATCTTCAACCGAGGGAGGGCTCCGTCGTGTCCTACGACGAAATCGTCTACGAAGTCAGCGACCGAATTGCCACCATCACGCTTAACCGCCCCGACAAGCTCAACGCGTGGACGTTCAAAATGGAGTCGGAATACAAGCGCGCGATGGCCGAGGCGGAACAGAGCGACGAGGTTCGCGTGATTATCGTCACGGGGGCGGGGCGAGGATTCTGCGCGGGCGCCGACCTGGGTTTGCTTCAGAGCGTCATGGGCGGGAAGTTGGACACGTCGGAACTTGAGGCCGGGACGGTCACGTTCGGCAATGGGCAATCCGTACCTGAAGACTTCAAGAAGCAGTACTCATTTCCCCTGTCTGTGAGCAAGCCGATCATCGCAGCGGTGAACGGACCGGCCGTGGGCATCGGATTGGTCCACGCCCTCTATTGCGACATGCGGTTCTCAAGCGACCTGGCGCGGTTCGGCACGGCGTTCGCCCAGCGGGGCCTTATCGCCGAGCACGGCATCTCGTGGCTTCTGCCGAGGATCGTCGGTATCGACAACGCGCTAGACCTGCTCTACTCGGCGCGTATGATTGACGCGGAAGAAGCCCTGCGCATGCGCCTCGTGACTCGCGTCGTCCCCCACGACGACTTGCTGCCGACAGTTCGGACCTATGCCGCGCAACTCGCAACGCTCTCGTCGCCGCGATCGATGCGCGAGATCAAGCGGGAGGTGTGGGGCGCGATGTTGATGAACCTTGGCGAAGCCGCGGACATCGCCGTCAACGACATGTTGGAGAGCTTTGGCTCCGACGATTTCCGCGAGGGCGTTCTGGCATTCATGGAGAAACGCCCGCCGCAGTTCACGGGGAAGTAGGCCAAAGAATCAACCAGTTAGGTTCCCAAATCCAAGAGAGCTGTGCACTCCTGAACTTAGCAGAATCACGAACCAAACTCCTCGCCGACAACTTCATTTTCCGGTAGGCTATGAAAGTCTCCTATGAGTGCAGCGCCGAGTTCTGCCACAGACTTGAGTAAACCACCAGGGAGCCAAAGCTCTAGGTTGCAGTATGCGCGAATTCCACAGCAAACGACTTTCACTTCTTCCTGAAGAGCGAGGTCACGGATGGCAGCCTCTCGCCCATCAACGCGCGCGAGAAGCGATTGCATTTGAAGATCGAACCCATCGGCAAACTTCATACCAGAATCGATTTGCCAATGGTTGCACTCCCATCGCCTATTCGTGCTACCTATTTCGTCACCCATGCAGCGCACATAGTCCGGCTTGAGCGCAAGCCTTTCGGAGACTGCATCAGGGGCCAGAGTCTTACTCTCGATTGCCAAATACACGCGTATGTTATACCCTTCCGCACAAGACTCTTCGCTGTATTCGCAATTCCAGAAATTACTCGCTCCCGGAGGATTGTCGTCCGGCTTGCTTTCACCTAACATGTAGAAATCACACCAGATCCCACAATCCAGCTCTGCGAGTGACCTTAGTATCTTCGTTGGTAATACAAGCGTGTGATGGTTGCTCTTGCTGCACCATGCATAGAAGACAAGCGTGACCTCGTTTTGCTGGGCAAGCGCTCGAATCGTTGATTCTCTACCTCGAAGACGCTCCAGCAGGGAGAGTATCTGCTTGTCGTATGCTTCCAGGCTCTTCAAGCCAGAATTCAACTCCCATATATTGCGATCCCAGCGCATGCTTGTCACGGACACCGCATCGCCAATGTGATGTACCTCGTCGGGCTCAAGTGCAAGCCTTTGCGAAATCTCCTCTGGGGAAAGCGTGGTGCTGTCAATCCTCAAGTACACTCGCTTTTCGTCTTCTGCCACGCCAGCCCCACCTCTCGATTCAAGCGGCCACATTGTCCGTATGTCACTTGGGAGCCATTCTTATCGCCCCGTCGAGTCGAATCGTTTCGCCGTTGAGCATGGGGTTCTCGATGATGTGTTTGGCCAGCGCGGCGAACTCAGACGGCTTGCCGAGGCGATTGGGAAATGGGACGGATTCGGCCAGGGACTGGCGCGCCGCTTCTGGCAGGAGCGCCAGCATGGGCGTGTCGAACAGACCTGGTGCGATGGTCATGACGCGGATGCCCACCTTCGCGAGGTCGCGCGCGATGGGCAGCGTCATCCCAACAATGCCTGCCTTCGAGGCCGAGTACGCGGTCTGGCCGATCTGACCGTCGAACGCCGCGACCGAGGCGGTGTTGATGAGCACGCCCCGCTCTCCGTCTTCGTTCGGCGTGTTTCCCATCATGGCACGCGCCGTGATTCGGATCACGTTGAACGTCCCAATAAGGTTGATGTCGAGCACGGTCTTAAAGATGTCGAGACTGTGCGGGCCGCCCTTGCTGACAATGCGCATCGCCATGCCGACGCCTGCGCAGCTCACCGCGCCGTGGATGCAGCCGAATGCCTCGACGGCCGCGTCGACCGCGCGTTTGACTTGTTCTTCATTCGTCACGTCCGTGGATAGGAAGCGCGCGGATTCGCCCAATTCGCCAACGATCCGGGTACCGTTCTCTTCATTGTAGTCGGCGATCATCACGCGCGCACCTGCATCCACCAGGAGGCGCACCGTCGCCTCGCCCAATCCAGAACCACCACCCGAGACTACAAATGCTTTGCCTTGCACTTCCATGTCACAGCCTCCCTACGGTTCGAGACACCCAGCGGCGAATTCGGATAAGGCCCCGAGTATAGATCACGTGCTCGTGCCGCAGCCACGAACACCGCTCTGTGAAGGCAGTCCGGGATCGGGATCGGTATTGGTAGCGCAGCGTTCGATGAACGCGGCGCGGGTTGAACGCAGACTACGCGTTACGCACATGCATCAGGTAAACCCAACGGGTGTCACTTACGTGCGCCGCGTTCATCGAACGCTGCGCTACCAAGGGATTGCCATTGCGCACATTCTCGGAATAGACTCTGTTCCTCGGATACGTCATTGGAGCAACGAGGGGGAAACGTCATGCGCCGTAGGGACTTCCTGAAAACCGCCGCAACCGCAACGCTCTGTGCCTCGTGCACCTCAATCGGTCACCAGTCTCCCGTGAAGCCCCGCACCATGGACGTAATCCTCTGGTGTTGGGACGCGCGCATGACGTGGGACGACGAACCCGACAAAATCTCCACGAAGATGGCCGCGTCGGAAGTGCCGTTTCCGTACTTGAAACGTTCGGAGTCCTATCTCGTCGGCTTCAAACGACTGGTGGACTACTGCTCGAAGAACGGCGTCAAGGGAATCGTGATCTGGGGATTCCTGCGCGATGCGCATGGGGGCGTCGCGGCGGCGAAGGAGCTCTGCACGTACGCGAAGGAGCACGGCGTGGCCATCCTACCCGGTGTTGGCCTCTGCTCCTATGGCGGGTACTACTTCGACGGCGACCACCCATTCAATCTCAGCACGTATTTGAAGAAGCATCCCGACCGCATCAGCAAGGCCTTTGAAGAAGGCGGCAAGCGCGAGGTGACGCCCGTTCTCGATCCGTCGTTGAAGGCAAACCAGACGTGGTGGAAAGACGGGCTGGAATGGATGCTCGAGAACTTCGCGATTGGCGGCATCGACTACGAGATGGGCGACTTCATCGTCAATCCGTCGCCGGGCGCGGTCAAAGCGCGCGAAGACCTCGGCATAAAGGCCGACGGCAATATCCTCGATACCATCGTGGCGACGCAGGATGTAATGGACTTCGCCTACAAGCAGAAGCGCGACGGCATTTTCATCAACTGCACGTACCGCGGTCTCGAGAGAATCGCCGGTTTCCCGGACCTTCGCTATCTTGACGTGATCAACAAGAAGACTGTCTGGGAGTACACGCTTACCGGTACGGCCAAACGCGACGATTTCCCCGCCGCATTCACCGGTATCCCCCCTCACCGGATGTACGGGTATCTGCATTGGTTCAATCCATCGACGAAGACGATGGAGAAGGATTATGTGGCCGACATCGCACGGGTCTTTCCGGGCGCGGCCTCGCTCGGCTTCGAGTTCATCGGAACCTACGGCGAAGTCTCCGCTATCGGCAGCACCCTCGCCGACCGCAATTATCGTGCGCAAGTCGCGTGGGCTAAGAAGCCGGAGCTGCGGGTCGCGGAGTTCACATGATCAATCCAAAGCGCCGCGTGCGGTCAAGCAGAATATAGGTCTTCTCAAACATCGACCCTTAGCGCCCTCTCACAGATCCACGTCGATGCTGTCTACCGGCATCTTTCCCGCAACCGCCTGCACGCGCACGCCGTGGAGATTCCCTTCCGCAAAGCGATGCGTGAACAATGCCGCTGATGGCGCCGCGGTATCCGCGTGGAAATCGATTGTGCCGACCGGCGCGCCATCGACAAAGACTTCCGCCTTCCCGTAGGCCGGCCCCTTTGGCCCCCACACGGTGAACGACTTTCCTTCGACGTTCCACTTCACGTGGGCATCGGGATTCTTCGACACGGCCCCCACGCCAAACTGAAATGTTGGGTCATCCTTCACGTCCCAGTCGTCGATCTTTTGCGCCGCGTTCAAGAGCGATTCGACATAGAGGTAAGAGACACGCGGAACCGAAGACTGCGCGTCCACGACAAACCGCGAGACATTGGCGTGGCTCTGTTTGTCCGCGAGCACGGCCACCGCGCCCGCGCCGTTTGGCATCGGCCCCGACCACACGTCGGTCCCATTGATTTCCAGGCTCGCGACGCCGGAGTCATCCCACGGCAACGCGACTGCTACTTCTTCCGAATCTGCAAGCTTGCCTTCCGCTACGACGCCGCGTTGTCCTTGCGCATCGACCGTCAGCAGCGCCCACGCGCCCGGTGAGAGTTCCACGCACGAATACCGGGTCAAGGTCTGTGGGTGAAGCGTAGACCCCGACCTGTTCTTGTTCGGACCCAGCGGTCCGGCGTGGTCCCACACCAACGACACCTTGCCCTTCACACGCATCGAAACGTCCAAACGCGCCAGTGGTCCGCCGCGCTTCAGCAATGCCAACGAAGGACCTTCATGTCCGCTGATCACGAAGCCGCGCTCGCGATACGGCGTGTCCCAGCGCCGCTCGGCGAAGTTGATCGTGCCCATGCCCTTGCTGTCGCGCGACGGAAACATCACGTGGAAGACGCCATCCTTGCCGATGAAGCCGGAGAAGGCTTGTCCCCAAATTCCGTGGAACTCGTTTTCGACCGGTTCCGCGTGCCACACGTTTCCGTGCTGCACGAACTCCCACGCCTTCGGGTTGAGCATATCCTCAATAGGCGCGCGAAACATGCCCTGATAATTGCGGTTCATCGCAACTGAGGTCGTCGGTGAGTAGACGAAGCCCTCGTGTACAAATGCGGGAAAGAACTCGAGCAGCGGCGGATAGAACCGCTCTTGTTCCGGATGCAACAACAACGCGGGCTTGGAGTACGGGCCCTCCGGCTTGTCAGACTTCATCCCTAACAATGCCCAACCAAAGTAGGGACCGGAGTCCGTAAGCGTGAGCACGACCCAGTCGTTGGCGCGCCGGATAAGTGAAGAGGCGTACAAGCGCCGGTACTTCCCCTGCAACAATTCCTGGTCGCGCGTCGTCGCCACGGCGCGTGCCGTGGGATGAAACGGTCCTTCGGGCTTGTCGGACCACGCATACCCAACGCCGTCGTTGGCCTCCTTCGGCGGGTTGGCCGCGTTCTCCCACGTGATGCCAAATGTCGTGAAGTCGAAGGTCATGTGGTACCGGCCTTCGGCGTAGATCACGCACACATCCGGGGCATGATCCAAGGCCGCGACTTCTCCTTCGAACACATGCGTCCCGCGTCCTTCAATCGCCGGCCCGATGCGTTCCCACGTCTTGCCCTTGTCCGCGGAGCGAAACACGACACAGCGCGTGGGCGCGTCTTCTTTCATGGCGTAGCCCGCGGAGTACTCGCCCACGTAGGTGTACCAATTGCCGCTGATAGGATCCTCGAAGAGGAATCCGTTGACGGGCCATTCATACGGCGCGGCCCCGCGAAGTATCGGGTTGCCTGCGCTATGCACAAACGAG